>NZ_CP078138.1:0-290000 GCF_019212185.1 Pseudomonas fluorescens | reverse complement strand
CAGAGTTAGCCGGTGCTTATTCTGTCGGTAACGTCAAAATTGCAGAGTATTAATCTACAACCCTTCCTCCCAACTTAAAGTGCTTTACAATCCGAAGACCTTCTTCACACACGCGGCATGGCTGGATCAGGCTTTCGCCCATTGTCCAATATTCCCCACTGCTGCCTCCCGTAGGAGTCTGGACCGTGTCTCAGTTCCAGTGTGACTGATCATCCTCTCAGACCAGTTACGGATCGTCGCCTTGGTGAGCCATTACCTCACCAACTAGCTAATCCGACCTAGGCTCATCTGATAGCGCAAGGCCCGAAGGTCCCCTGCTTTCTCCCGTAGGACGTATGCGGTATTAGCGTCCGTTTCCGAACGTTATCCCCCACTACCAGGCAGATTCCTAGGCATTACTCACCCGTCCGCCGCTCTCAAGAGAAGCAAGCTTCTCTCTACCGCTCGACTTGCATGTGTTAGGCCTGCCGCCAGCGTTCAATCTGAGCCATGATCAAACTCTTCAGTTCAAACATCTTTGGGTTTTTAAGAAACCCTAAACTTGGCTCAGCAATCGTTGGTTACATCTTTGATTTCTCGCGGAGTAACTTGTGATGCTGATAATCTTGTTGACTATCAGTCTGACTGCACAAGCACCCACACGAATTGCTTGATTCAGTTGTTAAAGAGCGGTTGGTTAAGATCTTTCGTCTCAACCGAGGCGCGCATTCTACAGCAGCCTCATTTGCTGTCAAGTGATTATTTTCAGAAGTTTTCAAGGAATCCTTAACAACTTCAACCACTTGCGCTTTCGATCTCTCGTCAGCGGGAGGCGAATTCTACAGCGTTACACGCTGCTGTCAACACCTCTTTTTCAACTTCCTTCGCGCTTCGATGACCTGAAACACTGACTGCCGAAAACTTCGTAACTCATTGTTTACCAAGGAGTTTTCCGTTTCGACTGCGCCGGAAGTGGGGCGAATTATAGACAGATAAAAACTCGCGTCAACCACTAATTTTGCTTTTCGATCAATGAGTTGCGCAAAGCCCAAAAAACGATGCCGTTCCTTCTATTCAAGCAAGGAACGGCAACGCTTCTATATAGAGAAGCCGTTTAAAGCACACCGGACTCTTTAAAGGCCGCCACCGCGTCCGCATTCATTCCCAACACCCGCTGCAAGACCTCCAGCGTGTGCTCCCCCAGAAGAGGTGGCGCATGACGGTACTCCACGGGCGTCTGCGACAGCCGGATAGGGCTGGCCACCTGCGGAACCAAACCGGCCAACGCATGGGGCAGCTCGATCGCCAACCCGCGCGCCTGCACCTGGGGATCGGCAAACACCTGGGAAAGATCATTGATCGGCCCACAAGGCACGCCCGCTTGTTCCAACTCGGACACCCACTGCGCGGTGGTCTTGAACACTGTCGCCTGACGAATCAACGGGATCAGCACCGCACGATTCGCTACACGCTGGGTGTTGGTGGCAAACCTCGGATCATCCGCCCACTGTGGCTGACCGGCCACCTGGGCAAACTTGCGAAACTGCCCGTCGTTACCCACGGTGAGGATAAAGTCGCCATCTGCTGTCGGGAAATCCTGGTACGGCACTATATTAGGATGGGCGTTGCCCAGTCGCTTGGGAGCCACGCCTGTGGTCAGATAGTTCATGGCCTGGTTAGCCAGGCAAGCGACTTGCACATCCAGCAATGCCATGTCGATGTGCTGGCCACCACCGTCGTGATCGCGATGCGCCAGCGCCGCCAGGATCGCCACCGTCGAATACAGCCCGGTCAAGATATCCGTCAGCGCCACGCCGACCTTCACCGGCCCTGCACCTTCATCACCCTCGGGGCGACCGGTCAGGCTCATCAAGCCGCCCAGCCCCTGGATCATGAAGTCATAGCCCGCGCGCTTGGCGTAGGGCCCGGTTTGACCAAAGCCGGTGATCGAGCAGTAAATCAAGTCAGGATTGATCGCCTTCAGCGACTCGTAATCCAACCCATAAGCCGCCAGACCACCGACCTTGAAGTTTTCAATGAGGATGTCTGACTTGGCCGCCAACTCGCGCACCAGCTTCTGACCTTCGGCTCGGGTGAAGTCGATGGTCACCGATTGTTTGTTGCGATTGGCCGAGAGGTAATAAGCCGCCTCACTGGTGTTCTCGCCGTAAGCATCTTTAAGGAAGGGCGGACCCCAGGCGCGCGTGTCATCGCCGTTGCCCGGACGCTCGACCTTGATGACCTCAGCCCCCAGGTCCGCGAGGATCTGGCCGGCCCATGGCCCGGCCAGTACCCGCGATAAATCCAGTACCCGCAAATGCGATAACGCACCCATGGTCCGCCCTCCTATTAATAGAACGCCTGGAGACCGGTTTGCGCACGACCAAGGATCAGCGCGTGAACGTCATGGGTGCCTTCGTAGGTATTCACCACCTCAAGGTTGACCAGGTGACGCGCCACACCGAACTCGTCGGAAATGCCGTTGCCGCCGAGCATGTCGCGAGCCATGCGTACGATGTCCAAGGACTTGCCGCAAGAATTGCGCTTCATCATCGACGTGATTTCAACCGCAGCCGTGCCTTCATCCTTCATCCGCCCCAGACGCAGACAGCCTTGGAGCGCCAGAGTGATCTCGGTCTGCATGTCCGCCAGTTTCTTCTGGATCAACTGGGTGGCTGCCAATGGGCGACCGAACTGCTGACGATCCAGGGTGTACTGACGAGCGGTGTGCCAGCAGAACTCGGCCGCGCCCAGTGCGCCCCAGGAAATGCCATAGCGCGCCGAGTTGAGGCAGGTGAACGGACCTTTGAGGCCACGGACATCCGGGAAGATGTTTTCTTCTGGAACAAACACGTTGTCCATCACGATCTCGCCGGTGATCGACGCACGCAGACCAACCTTGCCGTGGATCGCCGGAGCGCTCAGACCTTTCCAGCCTTTTTCCAGCACGAAGCCGCGGATATCGCCCGCATCATCTTTACCCCAGACCACAAACACGTCGGCGATCGGGCTGTTGGTGATCCACATCTTGCTGCCGGTCAGGCTGTAGCCGCCTTCCACTTTGCGTGCACGAGTGATCATCGAACCAGGGTCGGAACCATGGTTAGGCTCAGTCAGACCGAAGCAACCAATCCACTCACCCGAGGCCAGTTTCGGCAGGTACTTCTGCTTTTGCGCTTCGGTACCGAACTCATTGATCGGCACCATCACCAGTGAGGACTGCACACTCATCATCGAACGGTAGCCGGAATCGACGCGCTCAACCTCACGGGCGATCAGGCCGTAGCACACGTAGTTCAGCCCGCTGCCGCCGTACTGCTCAGGGATAGTCGCGCCCAGCAGGCCGATTTCACCCATTTCACGGAAGATCGCCGGGTCGGTCTTTTCATGGCGGAAAGCTTCGAGGATGCGTGGTGCCAGTTTGTCCTGCGCAAACTGCGCAGCGCTGTCGCGCACCATGCGCTCTTCTTCAGTGAGCTGTTGATCCAGCAGCAGGGGATCGATCCAGTTGAAGCTAGCTTTACCGGCCATGAGCCTGTCCTCGCGAAGGTGGTCAAATATCGTGGAATGATCCTAGGCGCCGTACAGGGATTGAGCAAACGAGGATTTCGCATGCTGTTGTGCTAATTTCTCACTCCGTAATAGGTGCAAGCCCTAAACAGACAACTTATTAGTGAGGTTGCCGTACATGCGCCGCAAAATTCCCAGCACTGCCGCGCTGATCAGCTTCGAAGCGGCGGCGCGCCACGAGAGCTTCACCAAAGCCGCTCATGAGCTTTCCCTCACCCAAGGCGCCATCTGCCGACAAATTGCCGGGCTGGAGGAGTTCCTCAGCGTCGAACTGTTCCGACGCTCACGGCGCGGCGTGAAGCTCACTGAAGCCGGTCTTTCCTACAGCCGGCGCGTCGCCACCCAGCTGGACGCAGTCGAGCGGGATACCTTGTCAGTCATGGGCCAGCAAGGCGCCAACACCATTGAACTGGCGGTAGTCCCGACCTTTGGCACCCAATGGCTGCTGCCCCGACTCAAGGATTTCCAGCAGCAACACCCGGAAGTGACGGTCAACCTGACCAACCGCACCCGCCCCTTCCTGTTCGCCGACACTGAGTTCGACGCCGCGATCTACTTTGGCGATGCTGATTGGCCAGGCACCGAATCCCACCGTCTGATGGGGGAGAATCCGATGCCAGTCTGCAGTCCGGCACTGCTGGACAACCACGCACACCTGTGCGCCGAACGGATTGCCGAACTGCCACTGTTGCAACAGACCACACGTCCCTATGCATGGCGCCAATGGTTCAATGCCCAGCAACTGAATATCCCCCGCGACATGACAGGACCACGCTACGAGCTATTCTCCATGCTCGCCCAAGCGGCCATGCACGACATGGGAATCGCACTGATCCCACCGTTCCTGATTCAACGCGAGTTGGCCGAGCAAAGACTGGTGATTGCCAACCCGCAGGCACTGTCGAGTATCAAGGCGTATTACCTGATGATTCCTGACCGAAAGGTTGAATCCGCCTCTTTACGCGCCTTTCGGGACTGGTTGATCCACCAGGCGCACAGCTACAACATAGATAGAATGGGCCTTTCGCAGTAATTTGACCCCGTAGTCAATAAAATTTAAGCCCTACAGATATAACTTTATGTCGCATTTCCACAGACTGTACTCAAAACGGCACAATCGTCCCACAGACTGCCAACCACGTGGCTTTCAGACGCCCAGGCGAAGCAATGGCGCATCATTCATATAGCCGATGCGTAAATTACTATTTTCTCCCGACAATCCCCACAAGCCACGGGCTAGACGGAACTTTAACGGTGGGTTGCGACATTCGGTCACGGGGTGACTTGTAGTTAATTTTCCGTCACCCGTCATAATCCCTTGAAGGCCACTTAGTTCGCCTGCAAAATGCCGCGCCCCGCCTTGAATACAGCGGGGTCGTGCTGATCGGCCGCCCCAGTCGCACCCTCCGCAGTGCGCTGGCCTTCTAAGAAAGATCGAAAGCAATAAGATCAAGCAGGAGATTTGACGTGCACATTGGTGTTCCTCTCGAGACCCAGACCGGTGAAACGCGGGTTGCTGCAACCCCGGAAACCATCAAGAAGCTGATCGGCCAGGGTCATAAAGTCACTGTGCAAACCGGCGCCGGCATCAATGCCAGCGTTGTCGACAGTGCTTATGAAGCGGCAGGTGCAGTGATTGGCAGCGCCAACGATGCATTTGGTGCAGAGCTGATCCTCAAGGTTGTCGCCCCCAGCGATAGCGAACTGAGCCTGATCAAAAGCGGCACCGTGCTGGTTGGCATGCTCAACCCGTTCAGCAATGAAACCATTGCCAAGCTGGCCGAGGCCGGTATCACCGCCTTTTCCCTGGAAGCCGCGCCGCGCACCTCCCGTGCGCAAAGCCTTGATGTGCTTTCCTCGCAAGCCAACATTGCCGGCTATAAAGCCGTACTGCTGGCAGCTCACCACTATCCGCGCTTCATGCCGATGCTGATGACCGCTGCGGGCACCGTCAAAGCGGCTCGCGTGCTGATTCTCGGCGCCGGCGTCGCGGGTCTGCAGGCCATCGCCACGGCCAAGCGCCTGGGTGCGGTGATCGAAGCGTCCGACGTGCGTCCGGCGGTGAAGGAACAGATCGAATCCCTGGGCGCCAAGTTCGTCGACGTGCCTTACGAAACCGATGAAGAGCGTGAGTGCGCGGTCGGTGTCGGTGGTTATGCACGCCCAATGCCCGCCAGTTGGATGCAGCGTCAGGCCCAGGCGGTGCACGAGCGCGCCAAGCAAGCCGACATCGTCATCACCACTGCGCTGATTCCCGGCCGCAAGGCACCGGTGTTGCTGAGCGCGGAAACCGTTGCGCAAATGAAGCCTGGCTCGGTAGTCATAGACCTGGCTGCTGCGCAAGGCGGCAACTGCCCGCTGACCGTCGCCGATCAGGTGATCGTGGCCCACGGCGTGACCATTTGTGGTCCGACCAACCTGGCCGCCCAGGTCGGTGCAGACGCTTCGGCGCTGTATGCGCGCAACCTGCTGGACTTCCTGAAACTGGTTTTCACCAAGGAAGGCCAGTTCGAGATCAACCTCGAAGACGACATCGTCGCCGCGTGCCTGATGTGCCGCGACGGCCAAGTCATCCGCAAAAACGCCTAAGCAGGGATTCAGACGATGGAAGAGCTTATCTCCCCCGGTATCTACAACCTGATCATCTTCGTGCTGGCGATTTATGTCGGTTACCACGTGGTCTGGAACGTTACACCCGCCTTGCACACGCCGTTGATGGCCGTTACCAACGCCATTTCTGCAATCGTGATTGTCGGCGCCATGCTGGCCGCCGCCCTGACCGTGACCCCGCTGGGCAAAACCATGGGCACCCTGGCTGTCGCACTGGCGGCAGTGAACGTCTTTGGTGGCTTCCTGGTCACCCGACGCATGCTTGAGATGTTCAAGAAAAAAGCCCCGAAAGCCGTAAAAGAAGAGGCGCCGAAGTAATGAGCATGAACCTCGTAACGACGCTCTACTTGATCGCGTCGATCTGCTTCATCCAGGCCCTCAAAGGCCTGTCGCACCCCACCACCTCGCGACGCGGCAACCTGTTCGGCATGCTCGGCATGGCGCTGGCGATCCTCACAACTGTGGGCCTCATCTATAAGCTGGGCGCAGAGCTTGCCACCGCTGGTATCGGTTATGTCATTGTCGGGCTGTTGGTCGGCGGCACTGCTGGTTCGATCATGGCCAAGCGCGTTGAAATGACCAAGATGCCGGAACTGGTCGCGTTCATGCACAGCATGATCGGCCTGGCCGCCGTGTTCATTGCGATTGCCGCCGTGGTCGAGCCGCAGTCCCTGGGCATCGTCAAGCAACTGGGCGACGCGATTCCGGCCGGTAACCGCCTGGAACTGTTCCTCGGTGCCGCCATCGGTGCGATTACCTTCTCCGGCTCGGTGATCGCGTTCGGCAAACTCTCGGGCAAGTACAAGTTCCGCCTGTTCCAGGGCGCACCGGTACAGTTCAGCGGCCAACACAAGGTCAACCTGATCCTGGGCTTGGCGACACTGGGCCTGGGCATCATGTTCATGCTGACCGGCAACCTCGGCGCCTTCGCGCTGATGCTGGCCCTGGCGTTCGTGCTGGGCGTGCTGATCATCATCCCGATTGGCGGTGCCGACATGCCGGTGGTGGTGTCGATGCTCAACAGTTACTCGGGCTGGGCGGCGGCCGGTATCGGTTTCTCGCTGAACAACTCGATGCTGATCATCGCAGGTTCGCTGGTGGGTTCGTCCGGTGCGATCCTCTCGTACATCATGTGCAAGGCGATGAACCGTTCGTTCTTCAACGTTCTGCTCGGCGGCTTCGGCAACAGTGCCGACGCTGGCGGTCCAGCCGGCTCGCAAGAAGCTCGTCCGGTGAAATCCGGCTCGGCTGACGACGCGACCTTCCTGCTGACCAACGCCGACACCGTGATCATCGTTCCGGGCTACGGCCTGGCAGTGGCACGGGCACAGCACGCGCTCAAGGAACTGACCGAAAAGCTGACGCACCGCGGCGTGACCGTGAAATACGCGATCCACCCGGTTGCAGGCCGGATGCCTGGCCACATGAACGTATTGCTGGCCGAGGCCGAAGTGCCGTACGACCAGGTGTTCGAGATGGAAGACATCAACTCCGAGTTCGGCCAGGCCGACGTGGTACTGGTGCTGGGCGCCAACGACGTGGTCAACCCGGCGGCGAAGAACGATCCCAAGTCGCCGATCGCCGGCATGCCGATTCTCGAGGCCTTCAAGGCCAAGACCATTATCGTCAACAAGCGCTCGATGGCCAGCGGCTATGCCGGTCTGGACAACGAACTGTTCTACCTCGACAAAACCATGATGGTCTTCGGCGACGCGAAGAAAGTCATCGAGGACATGGTCAAGGCTGTCGAATAAAACATTGCTCCAGCGCAATACCCAAAACCCCGGCCTGCAATAGGCTGGGGTTTTTTATTACTCCATGAAACCCGACCAAAGGCTCTAAATCGGCGGTCGGCATTCGACCATGGTAGCGGGACGAATTTTTGCGAAATCTCTAGACTGCGCATCTTGCTTCCGTTGCCCGAGATAACAACCATGTACCGTGACCGTATTCGCTTGCCTTCGTTGTTGGATAAGGTGATGAGCGCCGCCGATGCCGCCGCTCTGATTGAGGACGGCATGACCGTCGGCATGAGCGGCTTTACCCGCGCCGGCGAGGCCAAGGCCGTGCCCCATGCGCTGGCAGAGCGCGCCAAGGTCACGCCGCTGAAGATCAGCCTGATGACCGGCGCCAGCCTGGGCAACGACCTCGACAAACAGCTGACCGAAGCGGGCGTGCTGGCTCGTCGCATGCCGTTCCAGGTCGACAGCACCCTGCGCAAGGCAATCAATGCCGGCGAGGTAATGTTCATCGACCAGCACCTGTCGGAAACCGTGGAGCAGTTGCGCAACAAGCAGCTCAAGCTGCCGGACATTGCGGTGATCGAGGCCGTGGCCATCACCGAACAAGGCCACATCGTACCCACCACGTCGGTCGGCAACTCCGCCAGCTTCGCGATTTTCGCCAAGCAGGTGATCGTCGAGATCAACCTGGCGCACAACCCGAATCTGGAAGGCCTGCACGACATCTATATCCCGACCTACCGGCCGACCCGCACGCCGATCCCGCTGACCCAGGTCGACGACCGCATCGGCAGCACTGCAATCCCGATCCCGGCGGACAAGATTGTCGCCATCGTCGTCACCAACCAGTCGGACTCGCCATCCACGGTGCTGCCGCCGGACAGCGAAACCCAGGCCATTGCCGATCACCTGATCGACTTCTTCAAGCAAGAAGTGGACGCCGGGCGCATGACTGACAAACTCGGCCCACTGCAGGCCGGCATTGGCAGCATCGCTAACTCGGTGATGTGCGGCTTGATCGACTCGCCGTTCCACGACCTGACCATGTACTCCGAGGTCCTGCAGGATTCGACCTTCGACCTGATCGACGCCGGCAAACTGAGCTTTGCTTCCGGCAGCTCAATCACCTTGTCGGAGCGCCGCAACGCCGATGTGTTCGGCAACCTGGAGCGCTACAAGGACAAGCTGGTGCTGCGCCCGCAGGAAATCTCCAACCACCCGGAAGTGGTGCGTCGCCTGGGCATCATCGGCATCAACACCGCGCTGGAGTTCGACCTGTACGGCAACGTCAACTCGACGCACGTGTGCGGCACGCGAATGATGAACGGCATTGGCGGCTCGGGCGATTTTGCCCGCAACGCGCACCTGGCAATCTTCGTCACCAAGTCGATTGCCAAGGGCGGGGCGATATCCAGCGTGGTGCCGATGGTCAGCCACGTTGACCACACCGAGCACGACGTCGACATCCTCGTCACCGAGATCGGCCTCGCCGACCTGCGCGGCCTGGCGCCACGCGAACGTGCCCGGGCAGTGATCGACAACTGTGTGCACCCGGACTATCGCCAGGCACTCAACGATTACTTCGAGAAGGCCTGCGCACTGGGCGGGCACACTCCGCACATCCTGCGTGATGCCCTGAGTTGGCACATGAACCTGGAAGAAACCGGGCGCATGCTGGCGGTGTAATTGATACAGATGGCGGCTGACGCAAACAGTTTTTCGTCAGCCCGCCATTCCCTCGCTCGATCCTGACAAAAACTGTACTGCTGTACCGGTCTTTTCCTACCGTATTTCCCTACCTTCCGATGCTAAATCAACGAAAACGCACTAAGTTAGTGCGCACAGGTACAGTTGCCTCAATTTTGACCAGCACAGCACCCTTTAACAGTTAACTGGTCTCTCACAATACAGGTGAACTGTATCTACAGAGACTGGCCAAACGAGAGGATCATGGGCACCAGTTAAACCACTACCTAATCCCGCCACAAGCGGAAGGATGTCAACCATGGAACGTACACTCAGTTCCGAGCTGTTCTTCGAAGACAAAGCTGCAAAATCCCAGGCTTCCATGCCTCTTCGCGTTCTCGCCAACCTGATGCTGTGGCAGCGCCGCATCTCCAGCCGCCATCAACTGGCTCGCCTGGATTCGCGTCTGCTGGCTGACGCAGGGATTAGCGAAGCACAACGCTTCGAAGAGCTGAGCAAGCCGTTCTGGCGCTAACTTAGCGTCGCTGGCTCTGACCCCCTGGGTCCACCGCCAGCACTTTGAATTGCACACACAAGACCCGTCGCGGGAAACCGCGACGGGTCTTGTCGTTTCAGGGTCAGGAAAACACAGATACAGAAGCGGATACTCGCGACAGGTACAGTTTAATAAATCAACAGACTGAACCAGTACAATTCAGCGCAGGTGTCACTGATACATAAATTGCGAATCGCTCACCATGATCTCCCAAGGCTGCTCTTCCAGCCTTATCGCGAGGATCAGATCATGGACCGTTCACTGGATACTCCTCTGCCACGCCGCCCACGGCTCGCTGCATGGCGCTTGGTCCGCAGACTGTTCGCTGCCTGGGGCAGGAGCCTGGAGAGGGCGCGGACCCGACGCTTGTTGGCCCAACTCAACGAGCAGCAACTGTCCGATATAGGCATCAGCCACTGCGAACGCATGGCCGAACTGGAGCGCTCGTTTTGGCAGTAAGTGGCGCAACTAAACAGCACAAGACTGTTCTAACGCCTTACCAAGGGCCTACTATCATCGATATCAAGTGGCGACTGCTGCGTGGCTGACGTCTGAGCTTTCAGGCGCGACCTATTTTGCGGTGATCGCTTGGCGTGCTCGGCGCCATATTTTTTTCATAAACAGGAGTTACCCCATGTCCCGTCTTCGTCTGCTCAGCGCTGCAGCCCTGCTGGCCGTGGCTGCCAATGCGCACGCTACCAGCTTCATTGTGACCACTGATGCGATCGTCGGCGCGCTGAAAGCCACGTCCGACGCCACCTCCGATGTCACCTCTTCGTTCCGTGACGACAAAATCGTCCGCGCAGCGCGTGATGATGCGGCCAGCTTCGTGGCCAGCGAAGGTGAAATCCGTGGCGTGCGTCTGGAAAGTGCCCTGGAGCACATCCGCAAGCAGGTTCCACAGTTGAGCGCGACCGACGCGCAGCTGGCTCAGGCAATCCTGACCATCTGATTGCCGCGTAAAAACGCGGCAGTCCGCTGCCGCGCCTTGCAATGCTTGGCTCTGGCACAGGCATTGCGCTAGCCTTGGGTCTCGCTTCCAACTGTCGAGTCCCATGGGTTTTCTTTCAAAAGCACTTTACGTCCCCGCCACACTGTTCGCCTGCTGGTTCAACCCGGCGCATGCCATGGACCTGACCACGCAGAACCTGGTCATCAGCGCCTATGCCACAAGCATGGTGACCGCCGCGCCCTTCGACCATAAACTGCTGCTCTCCGCGCACGATGATGCCGCCGCGTTTGTTGCCAGCAACGGCCGATTACGAGGCGCACGCCTGGAGTCTGCCCTGAATCACCTGCGGCATGCCCCGGCGAAACTTCATGCAAGTGACCTTGAACTGGCGCAAGCAATTCTCGTCCAATAGTTATTCCCTGTTATTCCGGAGTCGTTCCATGCGTAGCCCGCTGATTGCTGCCACCCTAGGCCTGCTGTTGTTGGCCGACGTGGCCCAGGCCCACACCCTGGTAGCCACCAGTAACATCATTATCCGTGCCTCCCAGCGCACCCTGGATTTCACCTCGGACACCACCACGTCCATCCGTGACTCGAAAGTCGTGCGCGATGCCCAGGACGATGCCGCCAGCTTTGTTGCCAGCAATGGCGATATCCGTGGCGCGCACCTGGAAGCGGCCTTTGAAACCTTGCGCACCCGCGTGCCGGAAGCCCGCGATGCCAGTGACCAGGTACTCGCCGAAGCCATCCTCGCACTGTGAGGCCGGTCGTCGCCTGGCTGCTGGCCACCTTCGTCCTGCTGTTCGGCACCACGGCGCACGCCGGCCTGCAACTGCAGCTCAAGCGCGAGGGCCTGAGCCCAGCCGAACAACAGGCCAGCAAGGCCTTGCTGGATGAAGCGCTGCAGGCATTGCCGCCGCGCTTCATCGAGCAACTGGACCGGCGTATCGATGTCGGCTGGACCGACAAGATGCCGGCCAATGCCTACGGTCAGGCATCCCTGGTGTCCGAGCTCGACCTCAATCGCAAGCTGCTCGCCAGCCTGACCGACGGCAGCGCCGCGAGCAAAAAGACCAATCGCCCCCATGGCACGGTGCGCCGGGAACTGCTCGCCACCGTCCTTCACGAACTCACCCATATTTATGACCGTGCGCGCCTGTGGTCCGATTCCGAACGCCTGCTGATCCAGCGCTGCACCCGCCGCAACAACAGCGCCGGCCTGATCGGCATGCCTGATCAATGCCGCGGCCAGAACGACCGTCGCTTCACCCTGAGCGATGACCCGCGCCTGCTCGACCTGGCCGGCTGGCAGCAGTACGTCGGCCGCCGCGGCGAGCGCGAACAGCACAACCGGCAGATCGCCCGCAGCCCGGACCTCTACGAGACCAGCAGTCCCAAGGAGTTTGTCGCGGTCAACATGGAGTACTTCCTCCTCGACCCGAGCTACGCTTGTCGCCGTCCGGCACTGTACCGCTACTACCAGACGCACTTCGGCTGGGCGCCGGCGGCAAAAAATACCTGCGCCACTTCGTTCGCCTTCTTGAACGCCGGCAATGACTTTGCCAAACAGCCCCTGGGCAAGGTCGATCCGGAGCGGGTCTACGCCATCGACTATCTGCTGGCCGAAGCCAATCAGAACCTGGTCAGCCGTTGGGGCCACAGCATGTTGCGCCTGGTGATCTGCGCGCCCGGCCGCCCACGCGGACCGGATTGCCGGCTCGACCTCGAATACTCGCTGGTGCTGTCCTACCGCGCCTTTGTCGGCGACGTACAGCTGTCGAGCTGGGGCGGCCTGGTGGGCAAGTACCCGTCGCGCCTGTTTATCCTGCCGCTGTCCCAGGTCATCGACGAATACACCAAGACCGAACTGCGCAGCCTGGCATCGGTGCCACTGAACCTGTCACGCAGTGAAATCAACGAAACGGTCGAGCACGCGGCGGAAATGCACTGGAGCTACGACGGCAATTACTTCTTCCTGTCCAATAACTGCGCAGTGGAGAACCTCAAACTGCTACGCAGCGGCAGCAACAACTCGCAGTTGGTCGGACTCGATAGCATCATGCCCAACGGTTTGCTCGAAGTGCTCAAAGGCAGAGGCCTGGCGGACACCAGCGTACTCGATGACCCGAAGGAAGCCTTACGCCTGGGTTATCGCTTCGACTCGTTCCGCGACCGCTATCAAGCGATGTTCGAGGTCTTGAAAAAGCACCTGCCGATCAAACAGGACAACGTCGAGGACTGGCTCAGCAGCAGCGCCGCCGAACGGCGCAAATGGTTTGACCAGGCCGATCTGCGCACCAGCGCCGCCTTGCTGCTGCTGGAACAGGCGAGCTTCCGCCAACAGTTGTTGTTGGCCCAGAACGAAGTGAAAGAGCGCTACCTGAACGCCCGTGAGCTGGAAAACGGTGGCATGGACCGCGCCAATCAGACCTTGCAGCAGATCCTGCTCAACAGCGGCTTCCTCAGTCGTCCGGCGGAATTGCTCGATCGAGGCGGGTATGGCTTGCCCCAGGCCAATGAGTGGCAACGCCTGGAGGCGGAAAGCAGCAGTCGACAGAAGACTCTGTTGGCCTTGACCGGAGAACTGGACAAAGAGGCTCGGGCCCTGCTGGAACCGGAGCGCGCAGCAGAGATCGCGGCCAACGAAGCCAATGTCAAGCAGTTGGGCGAACACCTGCGTGCGCTGCACAAGGCCGCCGGTGGATTGGAATTGCCCTGACTCGCCAGACTAGAGGGTTTCTTCCCGCTCCTCGGGCAAGTGTTCATCCAGATGCAGCCATGGCAGCCGGCTATCGGTCCAGATATGCCGGTCTGCGGGCGCCAGTTTGGGGTGATCGAGGGTGGCGATGGTCACGTCGATACTTTCCGGGCTCAGGTGGGTGATCAGCGTCAGATGCGCACCGCAATCCGCGCAGAAATAACGCGCGCAACTGGGCGAAGAGTCGTAGCGCGCCGGAGTCCCCGCCAGCCATCGGAAGCTTGAATGGGGCAGGGTGATCCAGGTGGTCACCAAACCACCGCTGACCCGCCGACAGATCGAGCAATGACAATGGGCAATGTCGCGCAACGGCCCGCTGATTTCATAACGCAGCCGACCACAATGGCAGCCACCCTCATGCACTGGGTTCATTCCCGCTCTCCCTCGACCATCGACTTCGTTCTACTTTAGGCCCGTAAGATTTACCTGAACACCTCGTCAGACATTTCTACATGCGAAAGCTGGTTGAAAGGTTTGCCGACTAGGATCGCCCTCACTGCCGGCAATAGACCGGTTGGCCAACGCGACTTTTAAACAGTTCGCCCGGCCCAATTAACAACAACAATGGTGATCCTGATGTCCGCTCATACCCGCCTGTACGCCCCGACTCCCTTCGTACGCCTCGTGCTTCCCGTTCTGCGCTGACCCGATCCGGTCCGCCATTCCCTAGACGCGCTACGCCTGGAGTATTCCCATGCTGACTTTCCTTGGCTTTGCCATGGTCATCACGTTCATGTACCTGATCATGACCAAGCGCCTGTCCGCGCTGATCGCCCTGATCATCGTGCCGATCCTGTTTGCCCTGTTCGGTGGTTTCGCGCCGAAAATCGGCCCGATGATGCTCGAAGGCATCACCAAGCTGGCCCCGACCGGGGTGATGCTGATGTTCGCCATCCTCTATTTCGCCTTGATGATCGACTCCGGCCTGTTCGACCCGGCCGTGCGCAAGATCCTCAAGCTGGTCAAGGGTGACCCGCTCAAAGTGTCGGTCGGTACTGCCGTGCTGGCGCTTGTGGTTTCCCTGGACGGTGACGGCGCCACCACCTACATGATCTGCGTCGCCGCCATGCTGCCGCTGTACAGCCGCATCGGCATGAGCCCGCGGATCATGGCCGGTCTGATCATCCTCGCCGGCGGCGTGATGAACATGACCCCATGGGGTGGCCCGACCGCACGGGCCGCCAGCGCTCTGCATGTCGATCCTTCTGACATCTTCGTACCGATGATCCCGGCGATGTTGGCCGGTGTCGTGGCGATCCTGGCAATTGCCTACATGTACGGTAAACGTGAGCGCGCACGCCTGGGCGAACTGCACCTGGCAGGCGATGAAATCGACCACAGCGAAATCAGCGTTTCGCAGTTCCCGGATGCCCGTCGTCCGAAGCTGATCTGGTTCAACGGTGCCCTGACCCTGGGCCTGATGTGTGCCCTGATCGCTGGCCTGCTGCCATTGCCGGTGCTGTTCATGGTTGCGTTCAGTATCGCGATGATCGTCAACTACCCGTGCCTGCAGCAGCAGAAAGACCGCGTCGCGGCCCATGCCGGGAGCGTATTGGCGGTGGTCGGGCTGATCTTCGCTGCCGGTATTTTCACCGGCATCCTGACCGGCACCGGTATGGTTGACGCCATGTCCAAAAGCCTGCTGGCGGTCATCCCGGACTTCCTCGGGCCGTACCTGGCGGTGATCACTGCCCTGGTGAGCATGCCGTTCACTTTCTTCATGTCCAACGACGCATTTTATTACGGCGTGTTACCGGTTCTCGCCGAAGCCGCCAGTCACTACGGCATCACTGCCGTGGAAATGGCCCGTGCTTCGATCGTCGGGCAACCCGTTCACCTGCTCAGCCCGCTGGTGCCGTCGACCTACCTGCTGGTGGCGTTGGCCGGGATCGAGTTCGGCGATCACCAGCGCTTCACCCTCAAGTGGGCAGTTCTGGTTTGCCTGTGCATAATGTTCGCAGCGTTGCTGATGGGGATTTTTCCGCTGTTCAGCACTCTATAAGAGCATCAACTCACCACGCCGCCAGCTAGACTTCGAGGCTTGAAGCGGCTGGCGTCGCGGTTTAACACATCCACAAAGGAATACACATGGAATGGCTGACCAACCCGGAAATCTGGGTTGCCTTCTTCACACTGACGGCTCTGGAAATTGTTCTGGGCATCGACAACATCATCATGATCTCGATCCTGGTCAGCCGCATGCCCAAGCACATGCAGGCGCGCACACGGATCTTCGGTCTGGCGCTGGCGATGGTCACCCGCATCCTGTTGCTGCTGTCGATCACCTGGGTCATGCAACTGACCGCCGATCTGTTCGAGCTGTTCGGCCAGGGCATTTCCGGGCGTGACCTGATCCTGTTCTTCGGTGGTCTGTTCCTGCTGTGGAAAAGCTCCCAGGAGATGTACCACGCGCTGGAAGGTGAAGACGAAACCTCTGACGAGCCTAGCGGCAAAGGCGGTAACTTCCTCTACACCATCATCCAGATCGCGATCATCGACATTGTGTTCTCCCTGGATTCGGTGATTACCGCGGTAGGCATGGTTTCCCACGTGCCGGTAATGGTCGCGGCAATCGTCGTCGCCGTCCTGGTGATGATGCTGGCGGCCGGTACCATCAGCGAGTTCATCGACAAACACCCGTCTCTGAAAATGCTCGCACTGTCGTTCCTGCTGGTGGTCGGTACGGTGTTGATCGCCGAATCGTTCGAAGTGCACATTCCAAAAGGCTACGTGTACTTCGCCATGGCCTTCTCGCTGGCGGTGGAAGCGATCAACATCAAGTTGCGCACTGCCATCGCGAAAAAGAGGAAGCAGCAGGATCCTGTGAAACTGCGCAAGGACATCCCGGGTCAGTAATTGAAGCCGGTTGTCATGGAGAGGGGCCTTCGCAGGCCCCTTTTTCACGCCTGCATGAAGCTGTTTTCATGACAGTTTTGTTTCAATGCACTCTTTAGCTATGCGATGCTGGCGTCCAGACCGTAAGCCAACTACAGCTTAAGTACAGAATGTAGAAAAAACGCGCGGTACTGCTGACTTGTCCCTTTGGGACGCTATTCAACCAGGGGGCCTGTCATGCTGACCCTGCTCAATTTGTTATCCGCCGTGGCCTTGCTGATCTGGGGCACGCACATCGTCCGAACCGGCATCCTGCGGGTCTACGGCTCTAACCTGCGCCATGTCATTGGGCGCAACATGTCCAAGCGCTGGCTGGCCTTTATCGCCGGGATCCTGGTGACCGCCATGGTCCAGAGCAGCAATGCCACAGCCATGCTGGTGACCTCGTTTGTCGGCCAAGGCCTGATGGCGTTGACCCCGGCCCTGGCGACCATGCTCGGGGCCGACGTCGGGACCGCGCTGATGGCGCGGGTGCTGACCCTCGACCTGTCGTGGCTGTCGCCGTTGCTGATTTTCGTCGGCGTGATCCTGTTCCTTTCACGCAAACAAACCCGGGTCGGCCAAATGGGCCGGGTGGCGATTGGTCTGGGGCTGATCATCCTGGCACTGCAGTTGATTGTCGAAGCCGCGGCGCCCATCACCCATGCCCAGGGCGTCAAAGTCATCTTTGCCTCGCTGACCGGCGACATCCTCCTCGATGCGCTGATCGGCGCGCTGTTCGCGATGATTTCCTACTCCAGCCTGGCCGCCGTCCTGCTGACCGCAACCCTGGCCGGTGCCGGGGTGATCAGCCTTCCAGTGGCCATCGGCCTGGTGATCGGCGCCAACATTGGCAGCGGGGTGCTGGCCTTTCTCAGCACTAGCATGCAGAACGCCGCTGGCCGCCAGGTGGCGCTGGGCAGCCTGCTGTACAAGCTGATCGGCCTGCTCTTGATCATCCCGGTACTCGACCCGCTGGTGCACTGGATGGACAGCCTCGACTACAGCGCCCAGGGTCTGGTGATCGGCTTCCATTTGCTCTACAACACCGCGCGCTGCCTGGTGCTGTTGCCTACCGTCAGCCCGATGGCGCGACTGTGCGCCTGGCTGCTACCGGAGCGTCCGGAAGCCAATGGCCTGGCCAAGCCCCGGCACCTGGACCCTACGGCCCTGGCCACGCCGAGCCTGGCCATGGCCAATGCCGCGCGCGAGACTCTGCGCATGGGCGACCTGCTCGATAACATGCTCGAAGCCATGCTCGACGTGTTGCGCGGCAAGCAAACCGCCGTGACCCAGGAAATGCGCCGTCTCAGTGATGACATCGAAGGGCTGTACAGCGCGATCAAGCTGTATCTGGCGCAGATGCCCCGAGAAGACTTGAGCGAGCAGGACAGCCGACGCTGGGCGGAAATCATCGAACTGGCGATCAATTTGAAGCTTGCCTCGGACCTGATCGAACGCATGCTGCGCAAGGTCCAACAGCAAAAGACTTCACAGCGCCGTTCGTTTTCCGACATAGGACTGGAAGAGCTCACCGGCTTGCACCATCAACTGATCGCCAATCTGCGTCTGGGGCTGTCAGTGTTTCTCAGCGCCGACAAGGAAAGTGCCCGGCAACTGCTGCGCGAGAAGCGCCGCTTCCGTGCGCAGGAAAGACGCCTGGCCCATGCCCATGTGAGCCGCCTGCAACGCAAAATCGTGCAAAGCCTGGAAACCAGCTCGCTGCACCTGGAGCTGATCGCCGATATGAAACGCTTGAACTCTCTATTCTGCAGCAGCGCCTACGCGGTCCTGGAAACCTCGGAAACCGGAGCACTGGCCGTCGATGACTTGGCCGACATCACCCATTCACCCTGAACGTCTAGTGTTGCCGGTAGTCATTTGCAAAACCTGGGGAAAACTCTTCGCCCCGCAACTACCCGCCAGGAAAGTCGTTATGCGTTGTCTGTTGTTTGCATGCCTGCTGTTTGGGTCCAGCTTTACCTGGGCATTGGACCGCTTGCAGGTCGAAGGTTATGTGCTGCGCAATGGCCTGCAAATCCTGCTCAAACCCAGCAGCGAGCGTGGGCACGTGGCAATTCGCCTGGTGGTCGGCGTCGGGCTCGACGACTTTTCCTGTACCGAAAAGGAATTGCCGCATCTGTTGGAGCACGTGCTGTTCAGCGGCATCGACGCGGGCGGTGAGGGCGGGCTCGAGGAGCGCATGCAAGGCCTGGGTGGCGAGTGGAATGCCTACACCAGTAACGCCGACACCACTTTTGTGATTGAGGCTCCAGCGAAAAACCAGCGCAAGGTACTCGATCTGCTGCTGGCCCTGCTGACCCAGACTCGAATTGATGACCATGCCGTCCAGGCCGCCAAACAGGTGGTCGAGCGTGAAGATGGCGGGCACGCCTCGCATTTGCAGCGCTGGCTCGATCGCCAGGACCTGAGCCACAACGCAAGCAATCAACTGGCGATGGAGTTGGGGCTCAAGTGCAGGGAACGACCCGATGTCCAGCCGCTGACCCGCGAACAGCTTGAGGACGTGCGCCAGCAGTGGTACGCCCCCAATAACATGACGCTGATTATCGTCGGTGATCTCGACCGCCTGCTGCCGGCCTACCTGGAGCGCACCTATGGCCGGCTCAAACCGGTCGATCCCCGCCAGCACCCAGACTTGCCCCAACTGCAACAGCCCGCCGAAGCCGAGCGTAATCTTATCCATGGCTGGCTTGGCGACTCGGCCAAATTGCATTGGCTGTTTCCCGAGCCGGTCCTCGACGACCAATACGACGAGACCTTTTCCCTACTCAAGGACTACCTGGACTGGGCGCTGTACCGCCAATTACGCCTGGCACACGGACTGTCCTATGGACCTTCGGCCGAGCGCGAAGTCTTCGGCGGCGTAGGTTTCATGAGTTTGAATGCCGATCTGGAGCGCGACAACCTGGCGCAAGCGCAGCAAGTGCTGGAAGCATTCAAGGAAGACCTGCTGAAAAACGGTCTTGATCCGGTGGCCTTCGAGCGCCTCAAACAGGCCGCCATCGCCCGCCAGGCCTGGGCTGTGCAGGGCAATAGCGCCCTGGCCGATTATTACTGGAGTGCCCTGGCCGACTATGACGACGGGCGCTTTGCCGACCCGGTTCGACGCCTGCGTGCGGTGACGCTCAAGCAAGCTAACCTGGCCCTGAAACAGTTACTCGAACAACCCGGTTACCTGCGCATCGAAAAGCCGCTGCTCAGTTACGACCAACTGGTCTGGATCCTGGGAGCGGCTGTTGCGCTGATGTTCCTCGGCCTGCTGGGCTGGCACCTTCATCATCGGCATCGATAACGTCTGGTTTCTCGCTACATGGGTATCCCGGCGGTATCCTGTGAGGGTTTTCCTACAACCACTGTGAACTGTCCCATGCCGAATTTGACCCTCTACGTACAGCGCATCCTCGAACTGATGAAGCGCTACCCGGGAGTCATTGCGCTCGGCGGTTTCATCTCGGGGGTTGGCAGCTTCATCCTGGTCGACCGCCAACAAGGCCTGGCGACCTGGATTGCGATCATCATGCTGGTCAGCTGGGTCTGGCTGATGCTGGAGAACAGTCTGACCCAGCTGTTCGCCAAGGTCTTCAAGCGCGAAATCCCCCAGCCGTTGCTGCGCTATGCGACGCAGATGATCCATCAGGAAAGCCTGTTTTTCGTCCTGCCATTCTTTTTCATCACCACTACCTGGAACAGCGGACAGCTGGTATTTACAGGGCTGCTGGGCGCTGCGGCGCTGATCTCCATCACCGATCCGCTCTACTACAAGTGGCTGGCGCCGCGGCGCTGGCTGTTCCTGGCCATGCATACGCTGACGCTGTTCGCCGCCTTGCTCACGGCGCTGCCGATCATCCTCCACCTGACCACCGCGCAGAGTTTCAAGCTGGCCCTGGGCATCGCCATGCTGTTGTCCTTCCCCAGCCTGGCCTCGATCTTTCCGATACGTACCTTGCGCGGCGGCCTGAGCGTGCTGTGCATCACCGTCGCCATCGGCGCCACTGGCTGGTTCATGCGCTCCTGGGTGCCACCGGCCACCCTGTGGATGACTGAAGTGGCGATCAGCACGCAATTGCAAGACCGCACGCCCGGCGACAGCCTGGATGAAGTCAACGTCGGCCAACTACGCGGCGATGGCCTGTATGCCTACACCGCCATCAATGCGCCGCGCGGCCTGGACGAGCGGATTTATCACGTGTGGACGTTCAACGGTAAGGAAGTCGACCGCATTGCCCTGGATATTCACGGCGGTCGCAAGGAAGGCTACCGTGCCTGGACTCACAAGAAGAACTTCCCGCCCAACCCGGCCGGTAAATGGCAGGTGCGGGTCCTGACCGAAGATGGTCAGGTGATTGGCGTGCTGCGCTTCGTGGTCAGCGACACAGGTCAAGACAACCCACCGGCGAACCAGGCAAAGTAACAAGGATCGTGCTATTACGTAGCACTGCGTATCAGCTGAACAAGCACGGAGCTTATGAGCAATACGATCGCCGGCAATGCCCAACTCGACACCTCGCAAAGCCCAACCCAACTAAGGGTTAGCGGCGACTGGACGCTCGCCCACTACGCAGCCCTCAAACACCTGAGCGAAACCCTCAAGGGCCAATACGACGAGCGCACCCACATCGACCTCAATAGTCTCGGCGCGCTCGACACCGCCGGCGCTTCGCTGTTGGTTGAGCTGTTGGGCGCCGAACGCCTCGGCAAATCCGCCGAACACCCCGATTGCAGCCTCTCCAGCGCCGACCGGGCGTTGCTGCAGACGGTCTATTGCTCGATGAGCGACTTCTGTATTCCGGTCAAGGAGCCGGAAATCAGCGTCGGTGTTCAGTTGCTGACACGGATCGGCCGGGCAGTGGACACCGTCTGGAAGGACACCCTGCAACTGCTCGGATTCGTCGGCCTGATCCTCGAAACCATCGCCCGCGGCCTATTTCGCCCCTCGCGCTGGCGCATCACCCCGGTGGTGGCGCACATTGAACAAACCGGGCTCGACGCCGCGCCCATCGTCGCCCTGCTGACCTTCCTGGTGGGCGCCGTGGTGGCGTTCCTCGGCGCCACGGTGCTGGCCAATTTCGGCGCGACCATTTTCACCGTCGACCTGGTGGCGTTTTCGTTCCTGCGGGAGTTCGCCGTGCTGCTCACCGCGATCCTAATGGCGGGCCGCACCGCCAGTGCTTTTACCGCGCAAATCGGTTCAATGAAGGCCAATGAAGAAATCGACGCCATCCGCACCCTGGGTCTCGATCCCATGGAGTTGCTGGTGGTGCCCCGGGTTCTCGCGCTGCTGGTGGCACTGCCGATGCTGACCTTTATGGCGATGCTCTCAGGGATTATCGGCGGCGGGGTGGTGTGTGCGATTTCCTTGGGCATTTCGCCGGCAATGTTCCTCGCGCTGCTGCAATCGGACATCGGCGTTCAGCACTTCCTCGTCGGCATGGTCAAGGCGCCGATTTTTGCCTTCCTGATTGCCGCGGTTGGCTGTCTGGAAGGCTTCAAGGTCAGCGGCAGCGCCGAATCCGTTGGCGCCCACACCACCTCAAGCGTGGTGCAGTCGATTTTCGTGGTGATTGTGCTGGATGCGGTCGCCGCGCTGTTCTTCATGGAGATGGGCTGGTGAGTCGAGTACCCCGTGCGCCCAGCGAGGCGGTGATCGAAGTGCGTGGGCTGTGCAATCGCTTCGGCAAGCAGAGCGTGCACGAAAATCTCGACCTGGATTTGTACAAGGGCGAGATTCTTGCCGTGGTTGGCGGCTCCGGCAGCGGTAAATCGGTCCTGCTGCGCAGCATCATCGGCTTGCGCCAGCCCAGCGAGGGCAGTGTGAAGGTGTTCGGCAAGAACCTGCCCAGCCTGCCGGAACACGAGCGCTCGCTGATTGAACGACGCTTCGGCGTGCTGTTTCAGAAGGGCGCCTTGTTCTCGTCACTGACCGTGACCGAGAACGTCGCGCTGCCGTTGATCGAGCACGCAGGCCTGAGTCGCGCCGACGCTGAGCACCTGGCGGCGGTCAAACTGGCTCTGGCCGGTTTGCCGCTGTCAGCCGCCGACAAATACCCGGCCTCGCTGTCCGGCGGCATGATCAAGCGTGCGGCGCTGGCCCGGGCCCTGGCGCTGGACCCGGATATCCTGTTTCTCGACGAGCCCACCGCCGGCCTCGACCCGATTGGCGCAGCCGCGTTCGACCAGTTGATCCTGACCCTGCGTGATGCATTGGGCCTGAGCGTGTTCCTGGTAACCCATGACCTCGACACCCTCTACACCATTACTGACCGGGTGGCGGTATTGGCACAGAAGAAAGTGCTGGTGGCGGATGCCATCGATGTTGTTTCGGAAACCGATGACGCCTGGATTCACGAATACTTTCATGGCCCCCGTGGCCGCGCGGCGCTGACGGCCGCTTCACCGTCCAACGAGGTATGACATGGAAACCCGAGCCCATCATGTATTGATCGGCCTGTTCACCGTCCTGGTCGTGGCCGGTGCCTTGCTGTTCGGTCTGTGGCTGGCCAAGTCCAGCGTCGACACCGAGTTCAAGGACTACGAGGTGGTCTTTAACGAAGCGGTCAGTGGCCTGTCCAAGGGCAGCGCGGTGCAGTACAGCGGGATCAAGGTCGGCGACGTGGTCAGTTTGCGCCTCGACCCCAAGGACCCGCGCCGGGTGCTGGCGCGCATCCGCCTCGGTGGCGAGACCCCGATCAAGGAAGACACCCAAGCCAAGCTGGCATTGACCGGTATCACCGGCACGTCGCTGATCCAGCTCAGCGGTGGCACACCGCAGAGCCCGGAATTGCGTGGCAACAACGGCAAGCTACCGGTCATCGTCGCCTCGCCGTCGCCCATCGCACGCTTGCTCAACAACAGTGACGACGTGATGAGCAGCGTCAATCAACTGCTGTACAACGCCAACCAGGTACTCTCGCCGCAAAACGTCGAGCGCCTGAGCAAGACCCTGGAAAACCTCGAGCAAACCACCGGCACCATCAACGATCAGCGTGGCGATATCCAGCAGGCCATGCGCCAACTGGCGTCTATCGGCAAGCAGGCCAGCGCCGCGCTGGAACAGACCACCTTGCTGATGCGCAACGCCAATGGGTTGCTCAACAACAATGGCAAGCAGATGTTCGGCAGCGCCGAGCAGGCGATGAAGTCCCTGGAGCAGAGCACGGCCACCATCAATACCCTGCTGACCAATAATCAGGAAGCGCTGGGCAACGGCATGCAGGGGCTCAACAGCCTGGCCCCGGCCATACGCGAGCTGCGCGACACCCTGGGCTCGTTGCGGGCCATCTCCCGGCGCCTGGAATCCAATCCCAGCGGTTACCTGCTCGGCCACGAGACAGACAAGGAGTTCACCCCATGAAGCGCGTCTTCCGCACCCTGGCCCACGGGACGCTGCTGGCCAGCCTGGCGCTGACCGGCGCCTGTTCGATTTTACCCAAGGGCGACCCGCAGGACGTCTATCGCCTGCCGGCAGCCCACAGCCCTGGGTCGGCGACACAGGCGCCCGCCGTCAGCTGGTCGCTGCGAGTGTCCAAGCCGCAAGCCAGCGATGTGCTCAACAGCTCACGCATCGCGGTGATTCCCCAGGGCGACCTGATCAGCAGTTACAAGGCCTCGCGCTGGAGCGACCGGGCACCGATGCTGCTGCGCAACCGCCTGCTCGACGGCTTTGCCGAGGATGGTCGGGTGCAACTGCTGAGCACTGACGACGCCAACTTGCAGACCGATCTGGAACTGGCCGGCAACCTGCAGGCGTTCCAGACCGAATATCAGGGCAACAGTGTGCAGGTGGTGATCCGCCTGGATGCGTTGCTGGTGCGCGGCACCGACCAACGTATCCTCGCCAGCAAGCGCTTCGAGGTCCGCCAACCGGTGAGTGACGTGCAGGTACCTGGCGTGGTCAGCGGATTCGGCCGGGCCGGGGATGAACTGACCCGCCAAGTGATTGCCTGGACCGTGGAACAGGGCCAGAAGAACGTGCCCGCCAAGCCTTGAATGGCTGACCTGCAGGATTCTGCGGGTCAGTGGTTCAACCGAAGAACCAGTAGCACACTCCGATCGCCGCCAGCACCCCAGCCAGCTCCGCCAGCAGCGCGCAGCCCACCGCATGCCGCGCCCGCTGAATACCCACCGCACCGAAGTACACCGCCAGCACGTAGAAGGTGGTTTCGGTACTGCCCTGGATGGTCGCGGCCACCAGCGCCGGGAAGCTGTCCACGCCCGAGGTCTTCATGGTCTCGATCAACATCGCCCGCGCGGCGCTGCCGGAAAACGGCTTGACCATTGCGGTCGGCAAGGCGTCGACAAAACGCGTATCCCAACCCGCCCACTCGACCAGATGGCGAATGCCGTCGAGGCCAAAATCCAGCGCCCCGGAGGCGCGCAGTACGCCCACCGCGCAGAGCATGGCGACCAGGTACGGCAGCAGGTTCTTGGCGACGTCGAAACCTTCCTTGGCGCCTTCGACGAAGGCCTCGTAGACCTTGACCTTGCGCAGCGCGCCGATCACCAGGAAGAGCATGATCAGGCCGAACAGCGTCAGGTTGCCGAGGATTGAGGAAAGGCCAGCCAGGGCGGTGGCCGAGAGCGTTGCCAGCAGCGCCATGAAGCCGCCGAGGGCCAGGGCACCGGGAATCAGGTAGGCGAGCACCACCGGGTCCCACAGGCGCAAACGCTGCATGAAGGCCACCGACAGCAGCCCCACCAGGGTCGAGCAACTGGTCGCCAGCAGGATCGGCAGGAACACCAGCGTCGGGTCCGGCGCGCCTTGCTGGGCGCGGTACATAAAGATAGTGACTGGCAGCAGGGTCAGCGACGACGCATTGAGCACCAGGAACAGGATCTGCGCATTGCTGGCCACTGTGGCGCTGGGGTTGAGCTCCTGCAGGGCTTTCATCGCCTTGAGGCCGATGGGTGTGGCCGCATTGTCCAGGCCCAGGCCGTTGGCGGCAAAATTCAGGGTGATCAGGCCGATGGCCGGGTGGCCCGGCGGCACTTCCGGCATCAAGCGCAGGAACAGCGGTCCCAGGGCCTTGGCCAGCCACTCGACGATGCCTGCCTTCTCGGCGATCCGCAAAAAGCCCAGCCACAGGGTCAGGGTGCCAAACAGCAGCACCATGACTTCCACCGACAGCTTGGCCATGGCAAAAATGCTCTCGACCATGGCGGCAAAGATTCCGGCATTGCCGCCGACCAGCCACTGCGCCATGGCCGAAATGGCCGCCACGATGAAAAAGCCAAGCCACAGGCCATTGAGCATCAGTCATATCCCCCAGAAGATGCGGCGAATGATAGCGGGGTGTACAGAAACGACAAACCCCGGATTTCTCCGGGGTTTGCATGATCACCAAGCGCTGATCAGTTCTTCGACGCCTCGCCCGCAGGCAGTTTGTCTTTGCTGCGCCAGTGCGGCAGGGAGTTCCAGTAGCGCTGGCCCTTGGCATCGTCGTACATACCTTCCCAACGCGCGATAACCAGAACCGCCAGGGCGTTGCCGATTACGTTGAGTGCGGTACGGGCCATGTCCATGACACGGTCGACACCGGCAATGAACGCCAGGCCTTCCAGCGGAATGCCAACGCTGCCCAGGGTCGCCAGCAGCACCACGAAGGAGACGCCCGGCACGCCAGCAATGCCCTTGGAGGTGACCATCAGGGTCAGAACCAGCAGCAACTGCTGGCTGATCGACAGGTCGATGCCGTACAGCTGGGCGATGAAGATTGCCGCGATGCTCTGGTACAGGGTCGAACCGTCGAGGTTGAACGAGTAGCCGGTCGGTACCACGAAGCTGCAAATGGCCTTCGGCGCACCGTAGGCTTCCATCTTCTCGATCACACGCGGCAGCACAGTCTCGGAGCTGGCGGTGGAGTAAGCCAGCACCAGCTCATCCTTGAAGATGCGCATCAGCTTGATCACCGAGAAGCCAAACAGGCGAGCGATCAGGCCCAGGATCACGAAGGCGAAGAAGGCGATGGCGAAGTAAACCAGGATCACCAATTTGGCCAGCGGCAGCAGGGACGCGAAGCCGAAATTGGCCACGGTCACGGCGATCAGTGCGAACACGCCGATCGGGGCGTAGTTCATGATCATGTGAGTGACCTTGAACATGCTTTCCGATACGCCCTGGAACATCTTCACCAGCGGCTCGCGCAGGTCCGACTGCAGGCTCGACAGACCGAGACCGAACAGTACCGAGAAGAAGATGATCGGCAGCATCTCGCCACGCGCCATGGCGGCAAAGATGTTCGACGGGATCAGGTTGAGGATGGTTTCGATGAACGCATGCTCATGCTGGACTTCCGCCGCCGTCGCCTGGTACTTGGAAATATCCACGGTACCCAGGGTGCTCATGTCGATGCCGGCGCCCGGGTGGAACACGTTGGCCAGTACCAGACCCACCAGAATGGCGATGGTGGTGACGATTTCAAAGTAAATGATGGTCTTCAGACCGATGCGCCCGAGTTTCTTCGCATCCCCCACACCGGCAATGCCGACGATCAGAGAAGAAATCACGATCGGGATCACGATCATCTTGATCAGACGGATAAAGATATCGCCCGCTGGTTGCAGGACGTTACTGACCCACCAGGCTTTTTCAGCACTGAAATGGTTGAGCAGTGCGCCGATTGCTATACCCAGGACCAGACCGATGAGGATCTGCCAGGCGAGGCTAAGCTTTGCCTTCTTCATATCATTACCCTTACTTTTGTTTATCTCGGACCGATGCCAGAACTGCAACACCCAATGGTGTAGAAGTTCGTGCATCGGCCCCCGTATAAGGTCGCCCGAGGCGCGTGTTACGGCTCTTCGGCAGGCGAAAAAAGGCGCAACTATTCCGATGCAAGGACACCGCGTCTAATGCCGTAAACGCCTACCCTATGCCGAATCGGCATGAGTTTTTTCAAACAAAACGGCCGTCCCAACCGGTTCGAATGCGACATTTCGGCAGGCATAAGTGCCGTGTACCGGCCATCGCAGAGGAGACTGGTGATTAATTGATCAGTCAATTATGTACAAAAAAACGAGATTTTCCCTACGCGACGCGTCGAAAAATGATCAGAAATTAGTCGAAAATTTCTCGATATACGGTCACCAGGAAACACGAGGAAACGCTTGGGGATGACGATAGTGCTGATTGAAATAGCTGCAAATGCGTTGGATCAATTTCCGCACACATAAGTACGCCGTCTATCGACTCCACCATAACCGGTAGGTAGATAGACGGCGCTGCTTGCCTGACCCGGCCCTTTTCGCAGGCACTCCCTGTACCCGTAGGTCACTCCGATCCTGCAGCAATCAGAACGTCCCGGCCCCTTGGTCATACACACACCCTCCTCGGGTGGGCGTAAAGGAAAGAATTGGCGCCCAACTCTTTCGGTTTTCAATTCGCTTTAACAACATCGCTTCCTTGCCGCTTGCACTGGCACTGCCACCCCAAGGGTGGCGGCCAGCACCTAGCATTCGAGGCCTCAGGTCAGCCTCGACCACGACGGCCGAAGAAGAACGACACAACAAACATCACCAGGAACACGACAAAGAGAATCTTGGCGATACCCGTGGCGGTGCCCGCGATACCACCGAAGCCCAGAACAGCGGCGACAATGGCAATGATCAAGAATGTGATTGCCCAGCTCAACATGATGATTCTCCTTACGCTTTATTTGAGGTCTTGCTGTTCCCCATGCCTTCAGATGGCATCGGGTTTGTCACTTAGAAAATCCAGCGTTCCTGCCGTGGCACGTCAAAGGCGCCCTGCGCCTGGTCGACGTCCAGCATTCGCACAGCGCCAGCTTCCGCAGACCGGCTGCTGACGGCACTGAAGTGTGTCTGGGTGAAATGATGAGTAGCAGGAATCGCAGCATCAGGTTGCTGGCTGTGTTGCCAGAGCATGAATTGCTGGCCGCCAATCAAGGTGATCACCAGCGCTAGCACCGTGAACAGACCTTGCTGGAGATACAGTGGCGAAAAACGCAATTGGGCGGCACGTTGGCGAATCATCCTGAAACTCCTCCCACACTGGTGGTAATCGGTTTGAGGGCGGCTTCTTGATCGCCCCGGGTTGATCAATACATTGCAGCCTGCATGCCAAAAATCGTCACGGATAAATAATCAATAAAATCAATAAGTTACATATGATCCCCAATTGAATCCGAACGCATCCTGCACGATGCATGATGGAGAGTCGTGCGAATTGCCCGATGAAATCGTAGGAAATCGAAAATATTTTGGAATGGATGAGGGGACGTAGATGTCAGAAAAATAGGCAGTCGTAGGTCAGACAAAGCACTTTTGCAAGAAAACCGATAAAAATTAGAGACTTACCTACAATTTCGGCAAAGGACTACCGCGTCCGACGCGCAAGCGCCCAGAATAAACCATGCAACTTGCCCGATTCGGGCGTGACTAACTAAGATCATTCATTTAAGGAGCGTAGGAAAAATGGAATCTGCCAACGAGCACCAAGGCCGCATTCTGCTGGTGGACGATGAATCCGCCATCCTGCGTACCTTCCGTTACTGCCTGGAAGACGAAGGCTACAACGTTGCAACGGCCAACAGCGCCGCTCAGGCCGATGCCCTGCTGCAGCGTCAGGTCTTCGATCTGTGCTTTCTCGATCTGCGCCTGGGTGAAGACAACGGTCTCGACGTACTGGCCCAAATGCGAATCCAGGCCCCATGGATGCGCGTGGTGATTGTGACGGCTCACTCCGCCGTGGACACCGCCGTCGACGCCATCCAGGCGGGCGCCGCCGATTACCTGGTCAAACCTTGCAGCCCCGACCAATTGCGCCTGGCGACCGCCAAGCAATTGGAAGTCCGGCAGCTTTCCGCCCGCCTGGAAGCGCTTGAAGGCGAAATGCGCAAGCCCAGTGACGGCCTCGATTCCCATAGCCCGGCCATGAAAGTCGTACTGGAAACGGCTCGCCAGGTGGCGAGCACCGACGCCAACATCCTGATCCTTGGTGAGTCCGGTACCGGCAAGGGTGAGCTGGCTCGCGCGATTCACGGTTGGAGCAAACGGGCGAAGAAGTCCTGCGTAACGATCAACTGCCCATCCTTGACCGCTGAACTGATGGAAAGCGAGCTGTTCGGTCACAGCCGCGGCGCGTTTACCGGCGCCAGCGAAAGCACCCTGGGTCGAGTCAACCAGGCCGATGGCGGAACGCTATTTCTCGACGAGATCGGCGATTTTCCCCTGACCTTGCAACCCAAGTTGCTGCGTTTCATTCAAGACAAGGAGTACGAACGGGTTGGCGACCCGGTGACTCGCCGCGCCGACGTGCGGATCCTCGCCGCCACCAACCTCAACCTGGAAGACATGGTCCGCGACGGGCGCTTTCGCGAAGACCTGCTGTACCGCTTGAATGTCATCACCTTGCACCTGCCGCCACTGCGCGAGCGTGCCGAGGACATTCTGACCCTGGCAGACCGTTTCCTGGCCCGGTTCGTCAAGGAGTACGCGCGGCCCGCTCGCGTCTTCAGCGATGAGGCTCGCGAGGCAATGCTCGGCTACCGTTGGCCCGGCAACATCCGCGAATTGCGCAACGTGGTTGAACGGGCAAGCATCATTTGCCCGCAGGAACGGGTCGAGATCAGCCATCTGGGGATGGCCGAGCAACCCACCAACAACGCTCCTCGCATCGGGGCGGCCCTGAGCCTGGATGAGCTGGAAAAGGCCCACATCGGTGCGGTCCTCGCCAGTGCCGCGACCCTTGATCAGGCGGCGAAAACCCTGGGCATCGACGCCTCGACGCTGTACCGCAAACGCAAACAGTACAACTTATGAGCGCCTCCTCATGAAGCTGGCGATGAAGTTGCGCACCCGACTGTTTCTCAGCATCTCGGCGCTGATGACGGTGGCCTTGCTGGGGCTGGTGCTAGGCCTGGTGAGCGTGATGCAAATGGCCAGCAATCAGGAAGTGCTGATTCGCGACAACTTCATCACCCTCGACCTGGGTCTCAAATTGCGCCAGAGCCTGGGCGACCAGTTCATGATCATGCTGGACGACAAGCCGGATCTGGCGGCGCTGGAAAAAGTCGAACGGCATTATTTCGAGCTGCTGGAGGAGGGCATTGCCCATGAAAACACCCTCGATAACGGCCACCATGGTTTCCAGCAGGCCCGTGACGACTACCTGAGCTTCCTCAAGGCCTTCAATGCGCAGCAACCGACTGCCAGCTTGAGAGGCAATGAGGAGCTCACGGAGAAATTCGACATCCTGCGCAATGGCCTGATCAACGAACACAAGCTGGCACTGGAGAACATCAACAACACCCAACGCGCAGCCCGGGAGCGTGCGTTGCTGGTCGCCGGTTCGCTGGGACTGGTTGCCCTGGCTGTGCTGATCATCGGTTTCGTTACCGCCCACGGCATTGCCCGACGTTTTGGTGGGCCAATCGAAGCCTTGGCCAAGGCAGCGGACCACATCGGCCAGGGCAACTTTGATGTCACCCTGCCGATCTCCCAGTCAGCGGAAATGAACCAACTGACACGCCGTTTCGGGATCATGGCCCAGGCATTGCGCGAGCATCAGGCAACCAATGTCGACGAACTACTCGCCGGTCAGCAACGCTTGCAAGCGGTACTCGACAGCATTGATGACGGCCTGCTGATGATCGATCGGCAAGGCCGCCTGGAGCACATGAACCCAGTGGCTCAACGCCAGCTGGGCTGGGAGGATGATCGTCTCGGCGTCGGTTTGGGCACCGCCCTGCAACGCCCGGAGCTCGACGAACAACTGCGCCTGGTATTGCGCGGCGGCTCCCTGGAGCGCGCACCCGAGGATTTGAGTATCGAAGTCGATGGCGAATCGCGACTGCTGACCTACAGCCTGACCCCGGTCAGTCCTGCCGAAGGCCACATATTGGGCGCTGTGATGGTGCTGCATGACGTCACCGAACAGCGCGCGTTCGAACGGGTGCGTAGCGAATTTGTCCTGCGCGCCTCGCATGAATTGCGCACGCCTGTGACCGGCATGCACATGGCGTTCGGCCTGTTTCGCGAACGCGCGCATTTTCCGGAAAACTCCCGTGAAAAAGACCTGCTCGATACCGTGCAGGAAGAAATGCAGCGTTTGATGCAACTGATCAACGACCTGCTGAATTTCTCCCGGTATCAAAACGGCCTGCAAAAACTCACCCTGGCGCCCTGCAACATCGACGATCTATTGGCACAGGCGCGCGAGCGTTTCGTCGACCGCTCACGCGCGCAATCCATTGAACTGCTGCTGGAAATTCAAAGTCCGTTGCCACGCCTGCAGGCCGACCAGGCTCAACTCGACCGGGTATTGGACAACCTGATCGACAACGCCTTGCGTCACACCGGCACCAACGGACAAATCCGTCTTCAAGCACGCCGCCATGGCGAACGGGTAATTGTCAGCGTCGAAGACAACGGCGAAGGCATCGCCTATGGCCAGCAGGGACGTATATTCGAGCCGTTCGTTCAGGTCGGACGCAAGAAGGGTGGCGCCGGGCTCGGCTTGGCCCTGTGCAAGGAAATCGTTCAGTTGCACAGCGGGCGCATGGGCGTTTACTCGCGCCCAGGGCAGGGCACGCAGTTCTACATGGCGCTACCTCTGTAAAGGCCGCTCAGGCCTCGTCGTCGATGCGTCGCGGGCCCTGCCGACGTCCTCGCGTCACCAGCTCTATCAACTGCATGGCGCTCAATGCATGGGCGAACAACCAACCCTGGCCATAGTTGACGCCCTCGCTGCTCAAGTACATCGCCTGGGCTTCATATTCAATGCCTTCGGCGATCACCTTGAGATCCAGGGCATGGGCCATGCGAATGATGTGCGGCGCGACCCCGCTGCTGGCCGCGTCATGACCCAGCGCATCAATGAAGGCCTTGTCGATCTTCAGGCAATCCACCGGCAAGGTCTGCAAGTAAGCCAGGCTGCAGTAACCGGTACCGAAATCATCAATCAACACCTGATGTCCGGCATCGCGCAGGGCTTGCAGGTTTTCCCGCGCCACCACGACGTCGATCAGGCCACGCTCAGTGACCTCGAACGCAATCTGTCGGGCCTCGACACGATGCAGATCCAGCAGGCGAGCCATGACCTCACCAATCCTTGGCACCATCACATCGCAGGCCGCCAGATTGACCGAGACATACAAGTGCGGATTGGCACGCAATAACTGGCCCAGTTGCTCCAACAGTCGCTGCAGGACAAAGTCAGTGATCTGGCGAATCTGGCCGCTGTCCTCTGCCATGGGGATGAATAGGTCCGGACTGGTCAGCGTGCCGTCCGGTCGACGCCAGCGCAGCAGGGCTTCAGCACCGACGCATTGGCGATCGCGCAGGTCGAAGATCGGCTGATACAAAACCTGCAGCTCGCCGCGCTTGAGCGCCCCCTGCAGCTCCCCTCCCATCGACTGCCGCTGCCTGGCCAACAGAAACACCAGCGCACCGATGCTCAGGCCCAATACCAGGCTCGCCGGCACCAGCCACCACCACAGCGTCGGCAGGTGCATGGCGGTGCGTGGGGAAATCAGCACCAATTGGTATTCGGGGTTATTGGTGGGCATGCGGTAGATCAGCCTGTTCTGGGTGATCTGCAAAGGCTCACTGCTGAACGGTGACCAGGGCTCGGACGGTGGCCAGGCTTGCGGGGCGCCCAGCACCGGAATTGCACGGGTGCCGTGGTCGAGAATCACCAACAGACTGCTGCCGGGCGTCAGGTCGACCATGTCGGTCAAGTGCCCGCGCGAGGTCGCTACCCGAAAGTTACCTCGACCCAACATCAAGGCCGCGCGGTTTTCGTCGGGTTCGGTGGAGGTGTTCAGCCAATAGCTGTAGGTCGGCCCCTTGATGTCAGGCGGACGGATCGCCGACAGGGCTTCCTGATGAGGTCGGTTGGAGCAGAATTGGGTCTTGTCGATGTAGGCCGCTTCATAGACGAAGCGGTAGCTGAAACTGACCTGCTGTAAGGTGCTGAACATTTTCATGTCACAGCCACGCAACGGCTGGGCTTCCAGATCGTCCAGGCCTTCGCGCAATTGCCCGAACAGTTGCTCCAGGCGCTCCAGAAAGCGTTCGCCCTGGCTGTTCATCTGCTCGCTTTCGCGTTGCTGCACCTGACGCAAGGCCACGCCCAAACTACCCGCCAGCAATAACACCGCGCTGAGGGCAGCCGCCACTATCGCCAAGGTCCAGGGGCGATAAAACCAACTGCGCAAGGTCTCTCGGGCGGCCGCCATCATTGAACATCCAAAGGATTACCAATGAGTTATAGCTACTGATGGGAATTTCGCCCGGACCGTCGGGCGGGCGTCATTATTTTGTCTGATTCAACACCTGAAGGATCGCGGCACTTTGCGCGTCCGGAGCGCCGTCGAAGCGTGATGGCCGGAAACGCATCTGGAAGGCCGCCAACACATGCCGTGTTGCGACATCCAGCTCGCCAGTCTGGGGCGTGGTGTAGCCCAAGTGGGACAACTGTTCCTGGAACCAACTGATGCTCGGCAGTTGGGTCGCGAATACCGCCTGTTGACGTGCTACCGCCTGCTCATTCGGCCAGAGCGCCACGCCTGCGTCAGCCAGGCGCTTCCATGGGAACAACGGCCCCGGATCGAGCTTGCGCAGGGGTGCAATGTCGCTGTGTCCGATGATCTGGCGCGGGTTGAGCCCATAACGTTGCTTGATGTCCTTGAGCAGGAAGATCAAGGATTGCACCTGAGCTTCGCTGTAGGGATACCAGACCCGTCCTGTTGGCGTATCGCGAAACCCCGGATTGACGATCTCGATACCGATGGAACTGGAGTTCAGCCAGGTCCGGCCCTGCCATTCACTTTCGCCGGCGTGCCAGGCACGCAGATTCTCGTCTACCAACTTAAAGATGGTGGCGTTCTTGTCGTCGCCGACCAGGTAGTGACTGCTGACTTCGCCGTGGGTCAACAATGCCAACGAGCGCTCCAGAGAAGCAGAGGTGTAATGAACCACCACGAACTGCACGCGGCTGTCGTGATTGACCGAGGGATGACTGGTGTCGATACGCGGACCGCTGGCACAACCAGCCAGGACGAGAAGGGAAACAAGCAGGGCGAGAAATTTCATGGTGAAGGCAGTACGCTGATGGCAGTAATGCAACAGTGTAACGTACTGCCCACCTCCCCTACGGGGATTTAACAAAAAGGGACAAATGGATCAGCCCGGCTCGACCCGGTTGCGACCGGCATCCTTCGCCCGGTACAAGGCTTGATCGGCCCGTTTGAGCACCACATCGCTGTGCTCACCGGCACGGAAGGCGGAGACACCGATCGAAGCCGTGATGGTCACTGGCTCACCCTTGAAGTGAAATGGGCAGGCCTCGATGGCCGCGCGCAACGACTGCAACAGTTTTATTCCGGCTGCCTGCGGCGTATTCGGCAATAGCAGAACGAACTCTTCACCGCCAAAACGGGCAATGAAGTCCACCCCCCTCAGGCGTTTGCGCAACACCGTGGCGATAATCTTCAACACTTTATCGCCAGCCAGGTGACCATAGTTATCGTTAATTCGCTTGAAATGATCGAGATCGAGCATCGCCAGCAACAGGGTATTGCCATGCTGTTGCCATTGGCCGATTTCGTGTTGCAGGCGCTCGCTCCAGGCGGCCCGATTGGGTAACCCGGTCAAGGGATCGACCAGAGCCTTCTGCCGCTGCTCTTCAAGGTGCTCGCGATAGCCCTGGGCCTCATGTTCCATGCTCGCCACCCGGTCCGCCAGGCCTTGCAGGCGTAAGGCGACTTCCTGCTCACGTTGATCGCGCTGCTTGCGGTGCTCGTCCATGGTACCCAGCAGGCCTTCGAGATGGTTCTCCAGCACCTGCTTGAGACCCGCCAGGTCTGCCGCCTGATGCATGCTGCTCTGCAGACCATCGACCTGCTCGCGGATCTGCGAATCGAGCTGCTGCGCTGCGGAGCGGTTGTCGGCATGTCCCTCGCTGGCAGCTTGCAGATTGCTCTGGAACGACTCCAGGCGCTCGTTGAGTTGCTTGAGGTACACCTCGAACTCGTGCTGGCCGCTGTCGGTGATGGCCAGCATCAGTACCGCCAGATCGTCGAGAATCGGTAGCAATTCATACCAGTTCAAGCCGTTTTTCAGGCGTTCACGCATCGCTTCGGCCTGCGGACGATGTCGTTCGGGCAGCGACAAATCATCCAGCAGCCCCAGCAGCGTCCCCTCGATATGCTTGGCCACGGAGCTGTAAGAAGGCTCGGGTGAATCCGGCAGGGCGTAGAGCGCCTCCTGCTCAGCGCGCTCCGGGTCGTGCTCGGCGGGGTTCTCGACCATCGCTGGCGACAGTGCCAGCGTCTCCTGCGGCTCCTGGATCGGCTCGATGGCGGGCGACGTCATGTCGGATGTCATCGCTGACGTGAGCATGGAAACCTCGACAGCGGGCTCTTCCAGTATGGCTACATCAGCGTCCACTGCGGCCTCGCCAGCCGCAGTAGAAGGCTCCTGAGCCTGATGCACGGGAGCCAGCGGTGCGCTTGCAGTCACGGTCGCTGGCGTGGATTCATCCCGGACTTCGACATCCAGCTCACGCCCGCCAAACAGGCGCTGCAACAAGCCGGGACGATTCGGCTCGGTGGGTTGCTCCAACAGACTGAGCGCCCGCCCCTGCAAACCACTCAGCTCACCCAGTAACAGCGGAATCTCGCGCGCCTGTCCCACGCGTCCGTCCAGTTGCTTGGCGAAGGTCTTCAGCGGCCGGCTGACCTCACGCGGCAGTGGCAGGCCTTGTAGCTGTTTGACCAGCTCGGCCAACGCCGTCGCGATCTGATCGACACGGGTTTCGCGTCGCTGCTCGGAATCCAGTACGGCCTTTTCCAGACGCGGCAGCAGGGCGGCGAGGCCGGCATCCATGTCGTCGGTGCGGATGACTTCACGCATTTCCTTCATGCACTGGTCAACTGCACGGTCCGTCCCCTCAGCCGCCAATGTGCTACGCACCAGTCCGCGACGCAGCAGGTCGAGACGTGCGTCCCAGCGCCGTTCGAGTTTTTCCTGTTGTTCGATACTTTGGAGGTACTTCTCTTTCCAGCGGTTTGCTTCGTCGCTCATTCAGGGGTTCCGCGAAGGGCAGGACTCAACGCGGGCAATGCATCGGCCGTGAGCGAACCCGGCAGACGAATCTCTACCGCGACCGGCAGGTGATCGGAAATCGGCTGCGCCAGCACTTCGACCCGTTCGAGGGTCAGGCTCGGGCTGAGCAGGATGTGATCCAGGCAGCGTTGCGGACGCCAACTGGGGAATGTCGCCTCGACTTGCGGCGCCAGCAAACCGAGATCGCGCAGTGGCGAGCTTTGCAGCAAATCACTGGCATGGGTGTTCATGTCGCCCATCAGCACCTGGTGCTTGTAGTTGCCGATCAACTCGCGAATGTAAGCCAGTTGCATCGTGCGCACACGGGCGCCGAGCGCCAGGTGCATCATCACCACCACCAAGGCCTCGGGGCCTTCACCGAAACGCACCAGGATCGCCCCACGGCCTTTCGGGCCTGGCAGCGGATGATCTTCAATCGCCCACGGGCGCAGTCGACTGAGCACGCCGTTGCTGTGCTGGGCGAGCCGTCCGAGGTTGCGATTGAGTTGCTGATACCAGTAGGGGAAGGCGCCGAGCTGGGCCAGGTGCTCGACCTGATTGACGTAGCCTGAGCGCAGACTGCCGCCATCAGCCTCCTGCAACGCTACCAGGTCATAGTCGTTCAACAGGTTGCCGATTTTTTGCAAATTGTCGGCGCGCCCGGTGTGCGGCAGCAGGTGCTGCCAACCCCGGGTCAGGTAGTGCCGATAACGCTCGGTACTGATGCCCACCTGGATATTGAAGCTGAGCAGACGCAGCCGACTGTCTTCGGGCAAGCCAGAAGACTCCAGATGGTGCTCGTTGACCCGCGGATCATGCAGGCCAACGAGGCGTTCAGTGCCCCAGCGACGCATGGCGTGCGCCGCTTACTGAGCGGCGCGCTCCTTGGCGATCAGTTGATCGGCAACGTTCAAGGCAGCTTCCGGACCACCGGCGCTGCCCAGGTCAAAGCGGTACTTGCCGTTGACGACCATGGTCGGTACGCCGGAGATCTGATAGGCCTGGGCCTTCTTCTTGGCATCCTCGACCTTGCCTTTGACAGCGAACGAGTTGTAGGTGCTGAGGAACTTGTCCTTGTCGACGCCTTCTCCGGCGAGGAACTCAGCCATTTCTTCCGGGGTAGCGAGCTTCTTGCCACCGTGGATGGCTTCGAACACGGCCTTGTGGACCTTGTGCTCGACACCCATGGCTTCGAGGGTGATGAACAACTGGCCGTGAACGTTCCAGATGCCACCGAACATCGCCGGAATACGCACGAAGTTCACATCGGCTGGCAGTTTTTCCGCCCATGGATTGATGGTTGGCTCAAACGCGTAGCAATGCGGGCAGCCATACCAGAACAACTCCACGACTTCGATCTTGCCCGGCACAGCCACCGGAACAGCGCTGCTCAGTTCGACATATTGTTTACCGGCTTCCAGCGGTTCGGCCGCCTGGGCGGTCATGCCGAACAGGCTGGCGGTGACGAGTGCGGCGCTGAGAATCAGTTTACGCATGCTTTACTCCTGGACAATTTGAGTGCCTCGCGCGACCTTGCTTCTGACAGGTCATGGCGGGCTTGAGTTCTCTAGTGTAACGGCAGCGGCCACAAAAAAGGGCGGCCAAAGCCACCCTTTTTATGCTTGCATCGAAGGATTAATCGAGCGTTAACGTGGCGCGGGTAGAACCTCACGCACCACGCTCGCTCAAGGGGCCTTAGTGCAGGCCCTGGATATAGCTGGACACCGCTTCGATGTCCTTGTTGCTCAGCTTGGCCGAAATACTTTGCATGATTTTCGCATCACCGTCGTTGGTACGGTTACCCTCGCGGAAATCGGTTAATTGCTTGGCGATATACTGAGCATGCTGACCACCCAAGTGCGGGAAGCCCGCTGCTGCGTTGCCGACACCGTTAGGGGAGTGGCAACCGGTGCACGATGGCATACCTTTTTCCAGATTCCCGCCGCGGAACAGTTCTTCACCGCGAGCCACGACTTTCGGATCTGCTGCGCCTACACTGCCTTTCTGGCTGGCGAAGTACGCCGCAATATCCGCCAGGTCCTGATCACTCAGGTTGGTCAGCAGGCCGGTCATTTCCAGAACAGTGCGCTTGCCCGACTTGATGTCGTGCAGTTGCTTGTCGAGGTAACGCTCACCCTGACCCGCCAGTTTTGGAAAGTTAGGCGCCATGCTGTTGCCATCTGGGCCATGGCAGGCACCGCACACTGCGGCCTTCGCCTGACCAGCTTTCGCATCACCTGCAGCATGGGCAATGCCGGAGATCCCCACGGTCAACAGCAGACTCACGATCAATTTGTTCATCAGCTAATCCAACTACGGCTAAGGGTTAAAGAGTTATGGACCGGGATCACTCGCTCATCCAGTGGATGATGGCTCGGTAATCCTCGGCACTGCAGTCCATGCACAAACCACGCGGCGGCATCGCCTTGAAACCCTGGGTCACGTGTTGCACCAGCGTCTCCATACCTTGCGCCAGTCTCGGCGCCCAAGCTTCCTGATCGCCCTTGCGAGGCGCCGTTGGGAGTTGGCCGGAATGACAGGCCCCACAAACACGGTTGTACACGGCTTCCGGATCCTGTGTAGCCTGCGCGCTACAAAGCGGCATCAAGACACCGATAGCCAGCAGCCATTTCGTCATAAAACGACCTTTTCAGGGTTGAGAGCGTGCTGCGTTCTAATGCGCAATCAAGGTCTGTCGCTCTCGTGAACTTCATCCTACGCTGGGACAAAGCGCACACAAAATCTGCGGCATTATATACTGGCGTTACTGAAACGGAAACGACGCTGCTCTTTGCGACCATTCTCGGCACCGCCCACATCGGAAATCCCATGCAACTCAAGAACCCCATCCTCGGCCTGTGCCAACAGTCCACTTTCATGCTCAGCGCCGCCAAAGTCGATCAATGCCCTGACGACGACGGCTTCGAAGTCGCCTTCGCCGGGCGTTCCAACGCCGGCAAATCCAGCGCGCTGAACACCCTCACCCATGCCAGCCTGGCACGCACCTCGAAAACCCCAGGGCGCACGCAACTGTTGAATTTCTTCAAGCTAGACGAAGAACGGCGTCTGGTCGACCTTCCGGGCTACGGTTACGCAAAAGTTCCTATCCCACTGAAACAGCACTGGCAGCGCCACCTGGAAGCCTACCTGGGCAGCCGCGAGAGTTTGAAGGGGTTGATCCTGATGATGGACATCCGTCATCCAATGACCGACTTCGACCTGCTGATGCTCGATTGGGCCGTAGCCAGCGGCATGCCGATGCATGTACTGCTGACCAAGGCCGATAAGCTGACCTATGGCGCGGCCAAAAACACCCTGCTTAAAGTCCAGGCCGAGATCCGCAAAGGCTGGGGCGAAACCGTGACCATCCAACTGTTTTCAGCACCAAAACGCCTGGGCCTGGAAGAGGCCTACACTGTATTGGCGGACTGGATGGAACTGGCTGACAAAGGCGCGGAATAACACCTACAACTGTAGGAGCGAGCCTGCTCGCGAAAAACGCCAAACGATAACGCGGACATCCTGAAGGTGCGACGCGCCCTCAGGTTTTTCGCGAGCAGGCTCGCTCCTTGAGAACAGGGTCGAATTCCAGGCAAAAAAAACCCCGAAACTCATATGGGGAGGGAGAGTTCGGGGTTTAAGTACTCCGGACCGCTAGGGCGGGGTCCAGATATCTGCCAACACTTAACACAACATAGGAGCATCGAAGGGCTTCACCACCCATTCAGTAACTCTGAGTGGCAATTCACTGGTTTAGTTCCGCAGGCGGGCAAAATCGATTGGGAATAACCCCAAGAATTTTTCGAACTAAGCCTTTTCGAGCCCATTACCGCGACACTATGCCGCGGCAACTCACGCAAAAACTCCCTGAAAAACGCCCTTAATGGGCCTCATCCCAGTTGTTTCCTACACCCACTTCAACCAAAAGCGGCACATCCAGGTTCGCCGCACCGCTCATGTGCCCACGAATTTCCTCGCGAACCTGATCGACCAGGTCCTCGCGCACTTCCAGCACCAATTCATCGTGTACCTGCAAAATGACTTTGGCATCCAGGCCGGAACTGGTCAGCCAGTTATCCACAGCCACCATGGCCTTTTTGATGATATCGGCTGCCGTGCCCTGCATCGGCGCATTGATCGCGGTGCGCTCAGCCGCCGCGCGTTCCTGCGGCTTGTTCGAGTTGATTTCCGGCAGATAGAGGCGACGTCCGAAAATCGTTTCCACATAGCCCTGGTCCGCGGCCTGAGCACGGGTGCGATCCATATACTCACGCACACCCGGATAGCGGGCGAAGTAGGTGTCGATGTAGGCCTTGGCCTGCTTGGTGTCGACGCCGATGTCCTTGCCCAGCTTCTGCGCGCCCATGCCGTAGATCAGGCCGAAGTTGATGGCCTTGGCGCTGCGCCGCTGCTCGATGCTGACCTGCTCGAGCTCGACCCGGAAGACTTCGGCGGCAGTGGCGGTGTGCACGTCGAGATTATTGCGGAAGGCATTGAGCAGCCCTTCGTCACGGGACAGGTGCGCCATGATCCGCAGCTCGATCTGCGAATAGTCCGCAGCCAGCAGTTTGTAGCCCGCTGGCGCGACGAATGCCTGGCGAATGCGCCGCCCCTCGGCGGTACGCACCGGAATGTTCTGCAGGTTCGGATCGCTGGACGACAGGCGCCCGGTGGAGGCCACCGCCTGGTGATAGGAGGTATGAATCCGCCCGGTACGCGGGTTGATCTGCTCCGGCAGACGGTCGGTGTAAGTGCTTTTGAGTTTGCTCATGGAGCGGTACTGCATCAGCACTTTCGGCAGCTGGTAGTCTTCTTCCGCCAGCTTGGCCAACACTTCTTCAGCCGTGGAGGGCTGCCCCTTGGCGGTTTTCTTCAGCACCGGGTAGCCGAGTTTCTCGTAAAGAATCACCCCCAACTGCTTGGGCGAGCCGAGATTGAAAGGTTCGCCAGCGATTTCAAAGGCCTCACGCTCCAGGGCAATCATCTTCTCGCCCAGTTCGACGCTTTGCTCACCCAGCAGTTTGTCATCCACCAGTGCGCCCTGGCGTTCGATTCGCGCCAGCACCGGCACCAGAGGCATTTCAATATCGCTGAGCACGCTGGCCAGGCTAGGAATCGCCGTGAGTTTTTCGTGCAAGGCCTGATGCAGGCGCAGGGTCACATCGGCATCCTCGGCGGCATACGGACCAGCCTGCTCCAGGGCGATCTGGTCGAATGTCAGCTGCTTGGCGCCCTTGCCGGCGATGTCCTGGAAACTCACAGTGGTGTGGTCCAGGTACTTCTGCGCCAGGCTGTCCATATCGTGCCGGGTCGCGGTGGAATTGAGTACGTAGGATTCGAGCATGGTGTCGAATGCCACGCCGCGTACCGTGATGCCGCAAGTCTGATCGCCACCGATGGCACAGTTGGCCAGGATGTTGATGTCGAACTTGGCATGCTGGCCGACCTTGAGCTTCTGCGGGTCTTCCAGCAGCGGCTTGAGAGCGCGCAGGACTGTATCGCGGTCCAGTTGCTCAGGCACACCAATGTAGGAATGGGTCAGCGGAATGTAGGCCGCTTCGTTGGCCTTGACCGCAAACGACAGGCCGACCAATTGCGCCTGCTGGGCATCGATCCCGGTGGTTTCGGTGTCGAAGGCGAACAGCGGGGCGTTACGCAATTTTTCCAGCCAGACGTCGAAACGCGCTTGATCGAGGATCGTCTCGTATTGTGCCTGCGCAGGTGCCGCCTCTTCGGGCTCCACCGCACTCAGCAGATCCGCCACCGGCGCCGGCTCGGCAGCAGCCTTGAGTTCGACCCGTTTGGCGTCGCGCTGCAGTTCGTCGAGCCAGCTCTTGAACTCGAGCAGGGCGTAGAGTTCGGCGAGCTTTTCCCGGTCTGGCTCGCGCAGGTGCAGGTCGTCCAGGCCGACGTCCAGCGGCACATCGACCTTGATGGTCGCCAACTGATAGGAAAGGAACGCCATCTCCCGGTGTTCCTCGAGCTTGGCAGGCAGGGTTTTCGCCCCACGAATCGGCAGGGTCGGGACGATATCGAGCTGTTCATACAGCTCGACCAGGCCGCCGTTAACCCCCACCAGCAAGCCCGATGCAGTCTTCGGCCCGATACCCGGAACGCCGGGGATGTTGTCGGAGGAATCGCCCATCAAGGCCAGATAGTCGATGATCTGCTCGGGAGCGACGCCGAATTTCTCCTTCACGCCAGCCACATCCATGGCGCTACCGGTCATGGTGTTGACCAAGGTAATGTGCCCGTCGACCAACTGCGCCATGTCCTTGTCGCCGGTGGAGATCACCACCGGACGCTGAGCGGCTGCGCTGCTGCGGGCCAGCGTGCCGATCACGTCATCGGCTTCGACGCCTTCGACGCACAGCAGCGGGAAGCCCATGGCGATGACGCTGGCGTGCAGGGGTTCGATTTGTACGCGCATGTCGTCCGGCATGCTGGGACGGTTGGCCTTGTATTCGGCGTACATGTCATCGCGAAAGGTCCCACCCTTGGCATCGAATACGACGGCGAACGGGCTATCCGGGTACTGCTTGCGCAGACTCTTGAGCATGTTCAACACGCCCTTCACCGCGCCGGTAGGCAGGCCTTTGGACGTGGTCAGAGGTGGCAGCGCGTGAAAGGCGCGGTACAGGTACGAAGAACCGTCCACCAGGACGAGGGGCGCTTGGCTCATGAGCAGGATCAACCTTTTCGGCGGGTCCGGCGCTAGAATAGCGGGACCGTTGACGACAAAGGGACAAGGTTATCATGCGCACACTCAATCGCCTGTTGCTGGCTGGTTTGTTTGGTTGTATTCCATTGGCCGCCATGGCGGCGGACGATGCTCCGACTCCGGATCCGGAAGTGACCATCCGCACCGAAGGCGACAAGACCATTCAGGAGTACCGCCAAAACGGTTTCCTGTACGCGATCAAGGTCACTCCGAAGGGCGGCAAGCCGTACTTCCTGGTGCGCTCGGACGGCACGGATGCAAGCTTCATACGCTCGGATCAGCCGGATATGCTGATCCCGGCGTGGAAGATCTTTGAGTGGAAGTAGTTTCTTAATTTTAATCGGCGCTGGCTTGATCGCCGCGCCCGAACTGAGCAGTTTTTAACCATGTCTGTGTTCACCCCCCTGGCTCGGCCCGAGCTGGAAACCTTTCTCGCCCCGTACGGGCTCGGCCGCCTGCTCGATTTCCAGGGGATTGCCGCTGGTAGTGAAAACACCAATTTCTTCATCAGCCTGGAGCAGGGCGAGTTTGTCCTGACCCTGGTCGAGCGCGGGCCGGTGCAGGAGATGCCGTTTTTCATCGAACTGCTCGATGTCCTGCACGATGCCAATCTGCCCGTTCCCTACGCTCTGCGCACCACTGACGGCGTCGCCCTGCGCACGCTGGCCGGCAAACCTGCGTTGCTACAGCCGCGGCTGGCGGGCAAGCACATCAAGGTTGCCAATGCACAGCATTGCGCCCAAGTCGGCGAGTTGCTTGCGCATCTGCACCTGGCCACCCAGGACAAGATGATCAAACGCAAGACCGACCGCGGCCTGGACTGGATGCAGCAAGAAGGCACGCAATTGCTTTCGCACCTGGGCAATGAGTCGCGGCAACTGCTGCAACGGGCACTGGACGAAATCAGCGAGCAGAAGAGCAAAATCCTCGCGTTGCCTCGCGCCAACATCCATGCCGACCTGTTCCGCGACAATGCGATGTTCGAAGGCACGCACCTGACCGGACTGATCGACTTCTATAACGCCTGCTCGGGTCCGATGCTGTATGACGTAGCCATCGCCCTGAATGACTGGTGCTCGGACGACGACGGCCAGATTGATGGTCCACGAGCGCGGGCTTTGTTGGGGGCTTATGCCGCGCTGCGACCCTTCACTGCGGCCGAGGCCGAGCTGTGGCCGACCATGCTGCGCGTTGCCTGCGTGCGCTTCTGGCTGTCGCGCCTGATCGCCGCCGAATCTTTTGCCGGTCAGGATGTGCTGATTCACGACCCGATGGAATTTGAACAGCGTTTAGTTCAGCGTCAGCAGGTCAGTACGCCGTTGCCGTTTGCCCTCTAAAAGCATCGCGAGCAGGCTCGCTACAGGGGGTTGTGTCGATCACCTGTAGGAGCGAGCCTGCTCGCGATTGCGGCGACGCCGATTCCAGCGTTATAGCGACTCCAGACACCCCGCCAGATCATTCCCAAGCTTTTCCAGCACCTGCTCATACCCTTGGGCAGTCGCCGGGGTATAGCCACCCAGCGCATCCAGTTCAGCCAATTTCACCGGCAAGCCCGCCACCAGGGTCTCGGCCAGGCGTGGGCGCAATGGCGGTTCGCTGAACACGCAGGTCTTGCCGACTTCCTGCAGGCGCGCGCGCATCGCCGCCACATGTTGGGCGCCCGGCTGCACTTCGGCAGCCACGCTGAACACCCCCGCATGCTTGAGCCCGTAGGCGTCTTCGAAATAATCAAAAGCTTCGTGGAAGACGAAGTAGGGTTTGCCTTCAATGGCTGCCAAACGCGCCTTCAACCGCAGGTCCAGCGCATCGAGGCGCTCGTCGAAGGCCTTGAGGTTGCTTTGATAGCGCGCGGCATTGGCCGGATCGGCAGCGCTCAGATCGTTGGCGATTTTGCCGGCAATTACCCGCGCATTGACTGGTGATAACCATAAATGAGCGTCGAGACTTCCCGGACGATGGTCGTGATCGTGGTCGTCGGCCTCTTCTGCATGGGAATGACTGTCTTCGGCAAACCGGCGCAACTTCAGACCCGGCAGGTCCTGCAACACAACCGATGGCAAATTGCGCCCCTTGAGCACGCGAGGGAGGAAGCCTTCCATGTCCGGGCCGATCCAGTACAGCAGGTCAGCCGACTGCACGCGCCGTACGTCGGAAGGTCGCAGGGCGTAATTATGCGGCGACGCACCCGGTGGCAGCAGCACCTCGGGAACGCCGACGCCATCCTGCACCGCTGCAGCAATCAACTGTACCGGCTTGATGCTGGTCAGCACCTTGACCTCGGCCTGCGCGGCACTGATCGCGAGGAAACTGGCAGTAAATGTGACAAGGATGGCAAAAAGTCTGGACACGATGACCACTCAAAGAGGCGAGAACGGGTAACATAATAACGTCTCTCACAAAACTCGTCGCCGCTCATGCCTAAAACACCGCTCGCCAGCCGCCCCCACGACCATTCGCACTGCGTGCACACCGCGCTGTCCGAGGCCGATGCCATTTGCGCACGCCAGGGCCTGCGCCTGACCGCCTTGCGCCGGCGCGTGCTGGAGTTGGTCTGGCAGAGCCACAAGCCGCTGGGCGCCTATGACATCCTCGCGGTACTCAGCGAGCAGGACGGCCGCCGCGCCGCGCCGCCCACTGTGTACCGCGCCCTGGATTTCCTGCTGGACAACGGCCTGGTGCATCGCATTTCGTCGCTCAACGCCTTTGTCGGCTGCAACCATCCGGGCCACGCCCATCAGGGCCAGTTCCTGATTTGCCGCGAATGCCATGCAGCCATCGAGCTGGAGCAGAAATCCATCAGCGACGCGATCATCCACAGCGCCAGCGACGTCGGTTTCGTGGTCGAAGGCCAGACCGTCGAGGTCGTTGGTCTCTGCGCGGGTTGCCAGGGGGCCTGATGAGCACTGCATTGATTCGCCTGAACCAGGTTGCAGTGACCTTCGCCGGGCAAAACGTACTGGACAATATCGAGCTGAGCGTCGAGCCAGGTCAGATCGTGACCTTGATCGGCCCCAATGGCGCTGGCAAAACCACCCTGGTGCGCGCCGTGCTGGGTCTGCTCAAGCCCGACAGCGGCAGCGTGTGGCGCAAGCCAAAGCTACGGGTTGGCTATATGCCACAAAAACTCCATGTTGACCCGACCCTGCCGCTGTCAGTCCTGCGCTTTCTGCGCCTGGTCCCCGGTGTCGACCGCACGCGTGCCCTCGCGGCACTCGGCGAAGTCGGTGCCGAGCAGGTGATTGATAGCCCGGTGCAGAGCATTTCCGGCGGCGAAATGCAGCGCGTGCTGCTGGCCCGTGCGCTGTTGCGCGAACCTGAGTTGCTAGTGCTCGACGAGCCGGTGCAAGGGGTCGACGTCGCCGGCCAGGCCGAGCTGTACAGCCTGATCACCCGCTTGCGCGATCGCCACGGTTGCGGCGTGTTGATGGTGTCCCATGACTTGCACCTGGTGATGAGCACCACCGATCAGGTGGTCTGCCTAAACCGTCACGTGTGCTGCTCCGGGCATCCGGAACAGGTCAGCGGCGACCCGGCATTCGTCGAGTTGTTTGGCAAGAATGCGCCAAGCCTGGCGATCTACCACCACCATCACGACCACGCCCATGACCTGCATGGCTCGGTCGTCAGCGCGGCGCCCGCCGCTCATACCCACGTTCATGGAGATGGCTGCAAGCATGGCTGATTTTCTGTTGTACGCCCTGCTCGCAGGCCTCGCCCTCGCTATCGTTGCCGGCCCGCTGGGATCATTCGTGGTCTGGCGGCGCATGGCCTATTTCGGCGACACCCTGTCCCACGCCGCCTTGTTGGGCGTAGCATTGGGCTTTTTGCTGGATGTCAGTCCGACCATTGCGGTGACTGTTGGCTGTCTGTTGCTCGCCGTCCTGCTGGTAACCCTGCAGCAGCGCCAACCACTGGCCTCCGACACCTTGCTGGGGATTCTTGCGCCGAGCACGCTCTCCCTCGGCCTGGTGGTACTAAGCTTCATGCATGAAGTGCGGATTGACCTGATGGCTTATCTGTTTGGCGACTTGCTGGCGATCAGCCCAAACGATCTGGCATGGATCCTCGGCGGCAGCGCGGCGGTGCTGATTTTGCTGGCCGCGCTGTGGCGACCGCTGCTGGCGATTACGGTGCATGAAGAGCTGGCAACGGTCGAAGGCCTGCCGGTACCCGCTCTGCGGATGACCCTGATGCTGCTGATTGCCGTGGTGATCGCGGTCGCGATGAAAATCGTCGGAGTGCTGTTGATCACGTCCTTGCTGATCATTCCGGCCGCTGCGGCACAACGCCACGCTCGCTCGCCGGAGCAAATGGCCCTTGGTGCGAGCGTGCTGGGTATACTCGCGGTCTGCGGTGGCCTGGCGTTGTCCTGGTTCAAGGACACGCCGGCCGGCCCGTCGATTGTGGTCGCCGCCGCCGCGCTGTTTCTGCTGAGTTTTGTCCTGCCCCGTCGAGGGGTGTAGACTTGCTCGTTTTTTGCGCAATCAGAGAGTCGCAGGAATGAAGCCGTTCGCCTCCCGTTATCTGCTCCTTGTTGCCTTTGTACTTCTGGGCGCCTGCCAGAGCACACCCCCCGCCCCCGAAGTCCCGGACGCTCGGACGACGGCGATTGCCCAGTTGCAACAGAGCCTGGCCAGCAGTGAGCTGGCGACTGCCGAAGATCAACTGGCGGCACTGCAAGCGCAGACACCCGACGATCCCTCGCTGGAGCAGTATCAGCGTCAATTGGCCGAAGCTTACCTGCAGCGCAGTCAGATCGTCCTGCAAAAGGGTGATGTGAACGCTGCCGCGACGGCCCTAAGCCGCGCTCGCGCACTCATGCCCAAGGCACCGGCGCTGACCGGCGGTGTTAACGGCGCCATTACCGAAGCGCGCAGGGCTGAGTTGGAGCAGGCCGAGGCCGCCCTTGAGGCCGCCGCCGCCAAGCCAAAGGCCAAGGTCATCGACCCGACCGCCGAGAGCACCACCGTTGCGCTGAACATCACCGATAGCCCAAAACTTCGGCGACAACTGGACGCGATCGCCGCCGATGTGGTGAATTATCAATGCGCCGTCAGCATTCAGGCACCGCGCACCGAAGATTACCCGTGGCTCGCAACCCTGCTGACCAAGCGGGTGAAAAAACTCGACCCCGACTTCGACCTGAAGATCCAGCGGCAGATCCTGCGCCACATCCCTGCGCAGATGGTGTTAACACCGCGCAAGGATTAATCGTGGCAATCGAGGGCAATGGCTGAGTCAGGCGGGAACGGCCTTGGCCTTCTCCTCGCGATCCCAGACCCGATGCTGGCCAATGGCGGCAAAAAATGCCTTGGTCAACTTGGCATCCGCCCCGACGATCAGCCCGGCATCGACCTCTAACTTCAATACATCCAGCAACTGCTTGGCTTCACCTTGCAGCGCAATGGCCTTCAAGTGCTTGTAAGCCTCCAGCACGTAGTGCAAGGCCACTCCGTTGGTGCTCAACGCCTTAATCGACGCCGCACCACCCGGGACGAACACCGCATCGAAGGCTACTGAAGGCATGCCTTCCATCGACGCATCCACCGCCAGCGCCTTGCCATCCGCCGAAGTCACCGGCGCCGAGGTCGGCCCCAACAGTTTGGCGTGCGCCCCTTCAGCTTCCAGCGCCTTCTTCATGGCACTGATCGCCGCCGCATCGACTCCGTTCGCTGCCAAAATCGCGACTTTTCGCGTCTTGATGGTTTCCGGCAACAGGTTGGCCTGACTCAGCGCCGGCGAGCGCTCCAACGAAGTCTCGCGAACCTCGACAGTCCCGGTTTTCGGCGCCGGTAACCCTAGGTTCTGCGCCACGCGTGCCGCCAGATCCAGATCGATGTTGGCCAGGATCTCATTCACCTGCCGCGCCCGGATGAACTCGCGTTCGACCTTGCCCAGTTCAAAACTGTAGGCGGCAATGATGTGCTCTTTCTCATGCTCGCTCATGCTGTTGAAGAACAACCGGGCCTGAGAGAAATGATCGCCAAATGACTCGCTGCGCTGGCGGATCTTGTTCGCATCGATCCGTTCGGCAGAACTCTCGAATCCGCCGTCGACCGCAGCCGCCGGGGTTTCTTTCGGCCAGCCGCCATCAATCGAATTCGGCTCGTAGGAGGCGCGCCCCTTGTCGATGGTGGTGCGATGCAGGGCATCACGCTGTCCGTTATGCACAGGCGTGATTGGCCGATTGATCGGGATCTCATGAAAATTCGGCCCGCCAAGCCGGCTGATCTGGGTATCGGTGTAGGAAAACAGCCGGCCTTGCAACAGCGGGTCGTTGGAGAAATCGATGCCGGGCACGATGTGGCCCGGGCAGAACGCGACCTGCTCGACTTCGGCAAAAAAGTTGTCAGGGTTGCGGTTGAGCACCATCTTACCCAGCGGGGTAATTGGCACCAGCTCCTCGGGGATCAGCTTGGTCGGGTCGAGGATGTCGAAATCGAAGGCGTGCTCGTTTTCCTCCTCGATGACCTGCACTCCCAACTCCCACTCGGGATAATCACCCATTTCGATGGCTTCCCAGAGGTCGCGGCGGTGGTAGTCCGTGTCCTTGCCGGCGAGCTTCTGCGCTTCATCCCAGACCAGCGAGCAGGTGCCAGCAGTGGGCCGCCAGTGGAACTTGACGAAGCGCGCCTTGCCCTCGGCATTGATCAGGCGAAAGGTGTGCACGCCAAAGCCCTGCATGCTGCGCAGGCTTTTCGGGATAGCCCGGTCGGACATGGCCCAGATCACCATGTGCGCCGACTCCGGCTGCAACGATACGAAATCCCAAAAGGTATCGTGAGCCGAGCCACCCGTAGGAATTTCGTTGTGCGGCTCGGGTTTTACCGCATGGACGAAGTCAGGAAACTTGATCGCATCCTGAATGAAAAACACCGGCATGTTGTTGCCGACCAGGTCGAAGTTACCTTGCTTGGTGAAGAACTTCACCGCAAAGCCCCGGACATCGCGCACCGTATCGCCGGACCCGCGCGGCCCCTGCACCGTGGAAAAGCGCACGAACACCGGCGTTTTTTGTCCTGGGTCCTGCAGGAAACCGGCCTTGGTCAATTCAGCATGGTTCTCGTAGCACTGAAAGACGCCGTGGGCGCCTGTGCCGCGGGCATGCACGATGCGTTCGGGGATTCGCTCATGGTCAAAATGGGTGATCTTCTCACGCATGATGAAGTCTTCGAGCAACGACGGCCCGCGTGCGCCGGCCTTCAAGCTATTCTGGTTATCGGCGACCTTGACCCCCTGATTAGTACGCAGAGCCTGCTCGGTGGCATCAGAGCGGAAGGTTTCCAAGCTTTGCAGCTTGGCATTGCTGTTGGCGCGATCCGGGGTATGGGTACCCGCCAGCTGGCTTTGGTCGGCACCCGGTTTTTTACTACTCATCAGTCCTGAACTCCTCGATTGGGATGCCCGTCGACAGCGGGCGTTTTTCAGTTGCTGAAGTAGTGACTGACGGGCTTCGGCACCGTTCCTTTTTTATGACCTTTGATCGCGTTATCGCCAAATGAAAGGTTGTTTACGAAATAAATGCTAAGAACCTCTATACGGACAGGCTAAAATGCGCCCCCCGGCTAACCGCTGATCCTTTTCCAACGCGCCCCACAAGGTTCGCTACGTGATCGAGTTTCAAAACGTCCATAAAACCTACCGCGTCGCCGGTAAGGATATTCCCGCCCTGCATCCGACCAGTCTGACGATTGATAACGGTCAGGTGTTTGGCCTGATCGGCCACTCCGGCGCCGGGAAAAGCACCCTGCTGCGCCTGATCAACCGCCTGGAAGACTCCAGTGGCGGCAAAATCACCGTCGACGGCGAAGAAATCACTGCGCTCGACGCCACGGCCCTGCGCCGTTTCCGCCAGCAAGTCGGGATGATTTTCCAGCACTTCAACTTGCTGGCCTCCAAGACGGTTGCCGACAACGTCGCGTTGCCACTGACCCTGGCCGGCGAACTCTCGCGCAGCGACATCGACCGCCGTGTGGCCGAGTTGCTGGCGCGAGTTGGTTTGTCCGACCACGCCAAAAAATACCCGGCGCAACTGTCCGGCGGTCAAAAGCAGCGCGTCGGTATCGCCCGCGCCTTGGCGACCAAACCGAAAATCCTGCTGTGCGACGAAGCCACCAGCGCCCTCGACCCGCAAACCACTGCATCCGTCCTGCAACTGCTGGCGGAGATCAACCGCGAGTTGAAACTGACCATCGTGCTGATCACCCATGAAATGGACGTGATTCGCCGGGTCTGCGACCAAGTTGCGGTAATGGACGCCGGCCGGATCGTCGAACAGGGCCCGGTGGCCGAAGTGTTCCTGCATCCCAAGCATGCGACTACCAAGCGCTTCGTCCAGGAAGACGAGCAGGTCGACGAAGGCGAACAGCGCGATGATTTCGCTCACGTGCCGGGGCGTATCGTGCGCCTGACCTTCCAGGGTGATGCCACCTATGCGCCGCTGCTGGGCACCATCGCCCGCGAAACGGGGGTCGACTACAGCATCCTCGCCGGTCGCATCGACCGCATCAAAGACGTCCCTTACGGGCAACTGACCCTGGCCATCACCGGGGGTGACATGGAAGCGGCGTTCGCCCTCTTTGCTGCGGCCGAAGTCCATATGGAGGTGCTGCGCTAATGGAACTGCTGACAAGTTTCTTCGCCAATATCGACTGGTACGAAATCTGGCTGGCCACCGGCGACACCTTGCTGATGCTCGGCGGCTCGCTGCTGTTCACCGTATTACTCGGACTGCCACTGGGTGTGCTGCTGTTCCTCTGCAGCCCACGCCAATTGCTTGAAGCCAAGGGTGTCTACGCGCTGCTGTCGCTGATCGTGAACATTCTGCGCTCGCTGCCGTTCATCATTTTGCTGATCGTGATGATTCCGTTCACCGTACTGATCACCGGCACCTCGCTGGGCGTCGGCGGGGCGATTCCGCCACTGGTGGTCGGTGCTACACCGTTCTTTGCCCGCTTGGTGGAAACCGCCCTGCGCGAAGTCGATCGCGGCATCATCGAGGCGACCCAGGCAATGGGCGCCACGACACGCCAGATCATTACAAATGCCCTGTTGCCGGAAGCCCGTCCGGGCATCTTCGCGGCGATCACGGTGACGGCCATCACGCTGGTGTCCTACACGGCCATGGCCGGTGTGGTCGGCGCCGGAGGCCTGGGTGACCTGGCCATCCGTTTCGGCTATCAGCGCTTCCAGACCGACGTCATGGTGGTGACCGTGGTGTTGTTGCTGGTGTTGGTCCAGGTACTGCAAACCGTCGGCGATAAGCTGGTGGTGCACTTTTCCCGAAAATAAATGCAATCGTCGGCATTACGCCGGCAGGCGCCCGAAAGGGCGCTTCACAAGGAGTTTGCTGGATGAAAAAACTACTCGTCGCGTTCGCAGCCGTTGCTGCGTTCTCCGCCCAGGCTGCAGAAACCCTAACCGTTGCCGCCACCCCGGTACCGCACGCAGAAATCCTTGAGTTCGTGAAACCGGCCTTGGCCAAAGAGGGCGTGGACCTCAAGGTCAAGGTCTTCACCGACTACGTGCAGCCGAACGTTCAGGTCGCGGAAAAGCGCCTGGATGCCAACTTCTTCCAGCACCAGCCGTACCTCGATGAATTCAACAAGGCCAAGAACACCAACCTGGTGAGCGTGGCCGGCGTGCACATCGAGCCCCTGGGTGCATACTCCAGCAAGTACAAGTCGCTGGCCGAGTTGCCAGGTGGCGCCACCGTGGTCATTCCGAACGACGCCACCAACGGCGGCCGTGCCCTGCTGCTGCTGGACCACGCCGGCGTGATCAAGCTCAAGGACTCGAAGAATATCTTGGCGACCGTCAAGGACATCGCCGAGAACACCAAGGGCCTGAAATTCCGCGAGCTGGAAGCCGCCACTATCCCGCGCGTGCTGACCCAGGTTGACCTGGCGCTGATCAACACCAACTACGCGCTGGAAGCCAAACTGGATCCGTCCAAGGATGCGCTGGTCATCGAAGGCAAGGACTCGCCTTACGTGAACATCCTGGTTGCCCGCCCGGACGACAAGGACAGCGACGCCATGAAGAAACTGGTAGCTGCCCTGCACAGCCCGGAAGTCAAAGCGTTCATCCTGGAGAAGTACAAAGGTGCGGTAGTGCCGGCGTTCTGATCTGAGCGATACAACTAAAAAGGGGCGCATTCAATGCGCCCCTTTTTTGTGCCTGATAAACGACTCGATTACTGACGGCTGACCATCACAGGCAACTGCGCCACCAGCTTGACGTTGTTCAAGGGCGCACGGATGAATCCGCGCTGGGTGCCATCCGGGCCGATCACCGCCAAATTGCCGCTGTGATCGACGGTGTAGTTGGGCTTGCTGGTATCCGCCGGAATGAACGGGATGCTCAGCGCGTTGGCCACGGTCTGCAGTTCTTCGACCGATTTCGGCGCCAGCCCGATGAACTGTGGATCGAAGTAACCCAGATATTGCTTGAGCTGCTGCGGTGTGTCGCGATGAGGGTCGACGCTGACCAAGATGATCTGCAGCTTGTCGCCCGCATCCGCCGGCAGCTCGCTCTTGATCTGACGCAGTTGGGCAAGGGTGGTCGGGCAGATGTCCGGGCAGAAGGTGTAGCCGAAGAACAGCAGGCTCCACTTGCCTTTCAACTCATTGATGGTGACCGGCTGGCCGTCCTGGTTGGTCATCTGCACGTCCGGCAGGTTGCGGCTTTGCGGGAGCAGGATGATCCCGGCATCGATCAGCGCGGTCGGATCTCCCTGGCCCTTGCCGGACAGGACCTTGTTGATGGTCAGCCCGAGGACAAGGGCAATCAGGGCAACAAGGATGAAGACAGTTTTCTGGGTTCGGGTCATAGGTTCAACATCAGATAGTGGTCTACGAGCAGGGCGATAAACAGCAGGAACAAGTAGTAAATAGAGTACTTGAAGGTGTTGATCGCCGCGTGCGGCCGAGTGCCACGGTACAGCACCACGGCCCATTGCAGAAACCTCGCTCCCAGCCCCAGTGCACAGGCCAGGTACAACAGGCCGCTCATATGGATCACATAGGGCATCAGGCTCACTGCCAGCAGGGCGCAGGTGTAGAGCAGGATGTGCACCTTGGTGTAGTGCTCGCCATGGGTCACCGGCAGCATCGGGATATCGGCCTTGGCGTACTCCTCCTTGCGGTGAATCGCCAGCGCCCAGAAGTGTGGCGGGGTCCAGGCGAAAATGATCAGCACCAGCAGCAGCGGCTCAGCGCTGAGGTGCCCGGTGACGGCGACCCAGCCCAGCAAAGGCGGGGCAGCACCGGCCAGCCCGCCGATCACGATGTTCTGCGGGGTGGCGCGCTTGAGGAAGCCGGTGTAGATCACCGCGTAGCCCAACAGCGAAGCCAGGGTCAGCCAAGCCGTCAGCGGATTGGTGAAGGCCAGCAGCAGGGCTTGCCCACTGAGTGCCAGCACCAGGGCAAAGGTCAAGGCCCCGAACGGTGAGACCCGGCCTTCGGCCAATGGCCGTTTGTGGGTGCGGGCCATGACGGCGTCGATTCGCCGATCTACCACATGATTGACCGCCGCCGCGCCGCCGGCACACAAGGCGATGCCCAGGTTGCCGAATATCAATACCGTCCACGGCACGCCGGCCCGGGTCGCGAGGAACATGCCGACCAGCGAAGTGATCAGCATCAGCACCACCACCTTGGGCTTGGTCAGCTCCAGGTAGTCACGCCAGATTGCCTGCCGGGGCCGTTCGCCGATCAGAGTCGCCATGGCATTTCTCCTTTTATGGTTATCGGCCCAGCCGCATGTTTACGCGGGCTGAAGCGCCAGCGTCCGAGCGCCTGTTGCTCGACCCGGACCAGGCTGGTGCGGGCGTGGTAGTTGACCAGCACCAGGGTCAGCAACAGCGCCGCGCCTCCGGCGTTGTGTGCCACGGCCACCGGCAGGGGCAGGTGAAACAGCACATTGCTGATGCCCAGCGTGATCTGCGTGGCCAGCGCCAGCAACACCAGGCCGGCCAGGCGAGTCATGCCGACCACTTTCAGTTGCCAGGCCAGGCCCAGCAACACCAGGGTCACCAGCAAGGCGCCGATGCGGTGGGTCAGGTGGATGGCGGTGCGCGCATCACTGTCGAGCTGTCCGCCGAGGTAATTGGGGCCGATATGCTGGGTCAGATGAAAGCCGTTGGCGAAGTCCGCCGGTGGCAGCCATTGACCATGGCAGGTCGGGAAATCAATGCACGCCACCGCCGCATAATTGGAACTGACCCAGCCACCCAGGGCGATCTGACCGATCACCAGCAACAGACCAGCAGTTGCCCAATACTGCAAGCGGCGCGGCACGATCAGCGCCGGCAACACGCCAGACAACCTCAGGGTCAACAGGAACAACAGGCTCAGGGTGGCGAAGCCGCCGAGCAAATGCCCGGTCACCACCTGCGGCCACAGTTTGAGGGTCACGGTCCACATGCCGAACGCCGCTTGGGCGAACACCACCGCCATCAGGAACAACGGCAGTTTCAGCGGTTGATCGGGATGCTTGCGGTGAGTCCAGGCACGCGCCGCCAGCAACACGATCAGCAGGCCCAGGGTCCCGGCGAAATAACGGTGGATCATCTCGTTCCAGCCCTTGTGGGCCTCGACCGGGGTATCTGGAAAGTGCAATTCGGCATGGGCCAGTTGGGCTTCGCTTTTCGGTACGCTGATAAACCCATAGCACCCCGGCCAGTCCGGACAGCCAAGGCCGGCATGGGTCAGCCGAGTGTAGGCCCCCAGCAACACGACAATCAGCGCCAGCAAGGTGGCAAACAGCGCGAGGCGAAATCCAGGTTTGGCCATGACGATGCCCTTATCCGATATTCGACAGTTTCAGCAGGTGGCGCAGGTCGTTGAGCAGGTCCTTGCCTTTGACGGTGGGGCCGTAGCGCAGCACCAGGTTGCCGTGGGGATCGATGATCCACAGTTGCGCCGCACTTTTGCCTTCCACGGCTTTGTTGTAGGTCCCAAGGTCCAGCGGATAGCGCTGCAGTTGTGGGTACTCGCGCTTGAGCTTGGCGTCGTAATCGGCACTCAACGGCTGGGCGACCGCCAGGGCGTGACTGGCGCGGGCAGCATCACGGTTCAGGCCGACCTGGATCTGCCGGGCGAGGTACACCAGTTGCTGGCAATCGACCGAACACTCCTTCGGCGCCGTCACCAGCATCTGCCAGCGCTGCTCGTCCGCCTGCACCCCCAGGTCGGCGCGCCCCTGGCCATTGCCGATCAGTTCGCCGTGATAGCTGCGCCCGTCCGGCACCCAGAACTGCAATTTGTACATGCCGGTGGCGAGGATCATCGGACCGATCACCATCAGCACAATCAGGATCAACTGCCAACGTCCACGCCGCCGTTGAGGCGCCTGTGCATTAGACATGTTGGGTGGATTCATGGCCGCTCCCATGGTTTTTCTCCCTTGCGTTGTGCCATCCGAGGTAGAGATAGAGGCCGAACAGTGCGAGCGCCATGGCGAACCACTGCACGGCATAACCGAGGTGTTTTTCCGGGCCCATGGACACCACTGGCCAGTCGGCCTGGTAGGCCGCAGGCCCGGCTTCTGTGCGAATTTCGTAGGCGAAACCGCTGCGACCCAGTTCGTCCCAGAGCTTTTGCGGGGCGATCGCCGTCACCAGCCGCGGCCAGTTGGCCTGAAGGGGATCGGCATGCAGTTGAAAGGTGGTACCGGGAGCGACATAGACCCACGCGGTCAGGCTCAATGCCTGCTCGGGTGTGCTGAATGCCGGCGGTGTGCGCCGGTCCGGCCACGGCAACCAACCGCGATTGACCAACAGCCATTGGCCGCTGGCCTGATCGAGAAATGGCTGCAGCAACTCGACGCCGACCTTGCCATCGCGCTGCCGGTTGTCCAGCAGCACGCTGTGTTCGACGTCGAAATGGCCGTGTAGGCTGACCCGCCTGAAGGCCGGATCAGAGCTGTGCAGCAACTCAGCGACGGCCACTGGCTCGCCCGCCCGGCGTTCGGCGTAACTGTCCATGAGCAGCTTTTTTTGCTCGCCACGGGCCAGTTGCCAGAAGCCGAGCGAGACCAGCAGCGGCAGCAACAGCGCCACCACCAGGCTCGGCACGAGACCCGGGCGGAAATGCTTCATGGCCGCGCCAGAAAGTCAGCGGGCGAGCTGGCTATACTCAAATGCATACGCGTTTCCCCCGGAGTGTCCCCATGCTCAAAGCAGCCATCGTCCTGATGCTGATTGCCACGGTTGTCAGCCTGTTCAGCGGCCTGTTTTTTCTGGTCAAGGACGACAGCAGCTCACATCGCCTGGTGATCGCCCTGAGTGTTCGCGTTGGCCTGGCCGCCGTCACCGTCGGCCTGATCGCCTGGGGCTTCTTCAGCGGCCAGCTGGTCTCTCATGCCCCCTGGTAAACGGCCTCAAAGCACGTAGACGAAGACAAACAAGCCGATCCACACCACGTCCACAAAGTGCCAGTACCAGCTCGCGGCTTCGAAGCCGAATTGGTGCTCGGCATCGAAATGCCCGCGCAGGACCCGCATCAGCATCACGAACAGAATCAGGGTGCCGATGGTCACGTGGGCGCCATGGAAACCGGTGAGCATGAAGAAAGTCGCGCCGTAGATGCCCGAACCGAGGGTCAGGCCCAGCTCTTTATAAGCGTGGATATACTCTTCAGCCTGGAAGCCGAGGAACGCGCAGCCCAGCAATACGGTCAGGGCCAACCAGATTTTCAGCGCGCCGCGATGGCCTTTTTTCAGAGCATGGTGGGCGATGGTCACGGTGATACTGGACGTCACCAGAATGACTGTATTGAGCAGCGGCAAGCCCCAGGGGCTGATGACGTCCTTGGGTGGCGGGAACAGTTTGGAGTCCGGGTTTTCCAGCAGCGGCCAGACGAACTGGAAGTTCGGCCAGAGCATGTGGGCGATGCCTTTGGTGCCTTCACCACCCAACGCCGGACCCGAGACATGGCGCACGTAGAACAGCGCGCCAAAGAAGGCGATGAAGAACATCACTTCGGAGAAGATAAACCAGCTCATGCCCCAGCGGAATGAGCGATCGAGTTGCGCACTGTACAACCCCGCACGACTCTCCTTGATCACCGCGCCGAACCAGCCAAACAGCATGTAGGCCAGTAGCAGACCGCCGACGAAAAAGATCAGCGGGCCGTGGGATTCCGGGCGCGCCGCCTTGAGGTCGTTGAACCAGGTGCCCAGGCCGAACACCGTGACGAACATGCCGATGGTGGCGATGATCGGCCATTTGCTCTGGGCGGGTACGTAATAGTGCTCATGAGTTGCCATTTATTGTTCTCCTTATCGGGCACGCTTGAACGTCTAGCCACCGGTCTTCTCGGCGACGGCCACGGGCGGATGACGTGCAGTGATATCGAACAGCGTGTAAGCCAGCGTCAGGTGCTTCACATCCTTGGGCATATCGCGGTCAACGATGAAACGTACCGGCATCTCGATCTGCTGACCGGGCTGCAGCACTTGCTGGGTAAAGCAGAAGCATTCGGTCTTGTGGAAGTACATCGCCGCAGCGCTGGGCGAAATGCTCGGCACCGCCTGGGCGCTCATGGGGTGGTCACTGGGATTACGCGCGATGAAGATCATCTCGTTCACCGCCCCCGGATGGACCACGATGTCATCGGATTTGGGATAGAAATCCCAGACCATGTCGATGGCATTGGTCGACAGGAACTGCACCCGCACCTGGCGCGAAGCATCCACCTGCTGCTCACCCGTGTACTGGCCACCGGTCTTGCCATTGATGCCCAACGCCTTGCACATCACGTCGTAAATCGGCACCAGGGCAAAACCAAAGACAAACATCGCCACCACCACCAGCAACAGCCGGGTGACTAGTTTTTTCATCGAGATCGAGTCAGCCATGGTGTCGATCCTCCGCGCCGTTCACTTCACATCTGGCGGTGTAGTGAAGGTGTGATACGGCGCTGGCGATGGAATTTCCCACTCCAGGCCTTCGGCACCATCCCAGGGTTTCGCTGGGGCGGGTGGGCCACCGCGAATGGTCTTGATCACAATGAACAGGAAGAAAATCTGCGTGGCGCCGAACATGAACGCGCCAATCGACGAGACCATGTTGAAGTCGGCGAACTGCAGGTTGTAGTCCGGGATCCGCCGCGGCATGCCCGCCAGCCCGACGAAGTGCATCGGGAAGAACGCCATGTTCATGCCGATGAAGGACAGCCAGAAATGCAGCTTGCCGAGGGTCTCGTCATACATGTGGCCGGTCCACTTCGGCATCCAGTAGTAGGCCGAGGCGAAGATCCCGAAGATTGCGCCCGGCACCAGCACGTAGTGAAAGTGCGCCACCACGAAGTAGGTGTCCTGATACTGGAAGTCCGCCGGAGCGATCGCCAGCATCAACCCCGAAAAGCCACCGATCGAGAACAGAATCACGAACGCCACGGCGAACAGCATGGGCGTCTCGAACGTCAGCGATCCCTGCCACATGGTACTGGCCCAGTTAAACACCTTTACCCCAGTGGGCACCGCGATCAGCAACGTGGCGTACATGAAGAACAGCTCACCCACCAACGGGATGCCCACCACGAACATGTGGTGCGCCCAGACGATGAACGACAGGAAAGCGATGCTCGCCGTCGCATAGACCATCGAGGTGTAGCCGAACAGCGGCTTGCGCGAAAAGGTCGGAATGATCGAGCTGACGGCGCCGAACGCCGGCAGAATCATGATGTACACCTCGGGGTGACCGAAGAACCAGAACACGTGCTGGAACAACACCGGGTCACCGCCACCGGCGGCACTGAAGAAGCTGGTGCCGAAGTGGATGTCCATCAGCATCATCGTCACGCAACCGGCCAGTACCGGCATCACCGCGATCAGCAGGAAGGCGGTGATCAGCCAGGTCCAGACGAACAGCGGCATCTTCATCAAGGTCATGCCCGGGGCGCGCAGGTTGAGGATGGTCGCGATGACGTTAATCGCGCCCATGATCGAACTGATACCCATCAGGTGGATGGCGAAGATGAAAAAGGTCACGCTTTCCGGGGCGTAGGTGGTGGACAGCGGTGCGTAGAAGGTCCAACCGAAGTTCGGTCCGCCACCGGGCATGAACAAGGTCGAGACCAGCATCAGGAAGGCTGCCGGCAGCAGCCAGAAACTGAAGTTGTTCATCCGCGGCAGGGCCATGTCCGGCGCCCCGATCATCAGCGGAATCATCCAGTTGGCCAGGCCGACAAACGCCGGCATCACCGCACCGAAGACCATCACCAGGCCATGCATGGTGGTCATCTGGTTGAAGAAGGCCGGTTCGACAATCTGCAGCCCGGGCTGGAACAGCTCGGCGCGGATCACCATGGCAAACGATCCGCCCAGCAGGAACATCATGAAACTGAACCACAGGTACAGGGTGCCGATGTCCTTGTGGTTGGTGGTCAGCACCCAGCGCATCAAGCCCTTGGCGGGACCATGGGCGTGGTCATGGCCGGCATGACCATGGTCATCGATCACTGCGCTCATGTCCTTTCTCCTGCAAACCAATGGGCTGGGCGGCCTGGGGGGTTGAGCCCCAGGCGTTCACGGGAACATGCAATCGAGCGGCTCATTTGCTTTCCGCCTGTTTCAGGGCCAGCACGTCTTTCGGCGTGACCATATCGCCTTTGTTGTTACCCCAGGCGTTACGCTCGTAGGTAACGACGGCGGCGATATCGACTTCCGACAGCTGCTTGCCGAACGCCGCCATGGCGGTTCCCGGTTTGCCGTGGAAGACGATGCTCAGGTGAGCGTCCTTCGGACCGGTGGCGATTTTCGAGCCCTTGAGTGCCGGGAACATCGGCGGCAGACCCTGGCCTTCGGCCTGGTGACAGGCCACGCAGGTGGTGTGATAGATCTTGTCGCCGCGCTCCTTGAGCTCGTCCAGCGTCCATTCCTTGCTGGTCAGCTCCTTGAGCTTGGCGGCTTCGGCCTTGCGTTCGGCGAGCCAGGTGTCGTAGTCGGCCTTGGTTTTGACGTCGACCACGATCGGCATGAAGCCGTGGTCCTTGCCGCACAACTCGGCGCACTGCCCACGGTAGAGGCCGGGCTTGTCGACGCGAGTCCAGGCCTCGTTGACGAACCCGGGAATCGCATCACGCTTGACCGCGAATGCCGGCACCCACCACGAGTGGATAACGTCGGCCGAGGTCACCAGGAAGCGCACCTTGGCCCCCACCGGCAGCACCAGCGGCTGGTCGACTTCCAACAGGTAATGCTCGCTCTTGGCGCTCTTGTTGTGGATCTGTTCTTGAGGCGTGGCCAGGTTGCTGAAGAACTCGACGTCCTGGCCCAGGTATTTGTAGTGCCACTTCCACTGATAGCCGGTGACCTGGATATCGATATCCGGCTCACTGCTGTCGTACATCTTGATCAGGGTGGCGGTCGCCGGAACAGCCATGGCGACCAGGATGATGAAAGGCACGATGGTCCAGAGAATCTCGACCGTCGTGCTTTCATGGAATTTGGCGGCTTCCTGTCCGGTGGAGCGCCGATGCATGATCATCGACCAGAACATCGCCCCAAAGACGATGATGCCGATCACTACACAGATCCAGAAGATGGTCATGTGCAGGTCGAACACTGCGTGACTGATTTCAGTAGCCCCAGGCGCCATATTCACAGTCCAGGCGGCTTGCGCCTGACTGAAAACCGACCACAACAGGAGGCCCATCCAGACTTGTGGATGTCGCATCATTGCGGGTTCCCCTTATCGTTCTTGTTATCCCGCCGGCTTTCACCTGCGTCCAAGGGAGCGGCTACCTAGACTACGAACTTAAACCGCCAAGCCTTGCTGCACATGCAGTCGGGCGTCATCAGCTAACTTCATACAAAACCGAGTATAGACAGGGAGTACGACCTCGCAACGCGACGGCGTAAATCAGCTGAAACACCCTAGACTTGCGCCATGGGCCACGGATGGAGAAGGATGTGGGGTGGATGATGGCAAATGGATATAACCTATACGCATCAAAGGTGAAATAATTATGACAAATACGTCTTAAGGGTTTTCATAAGCAAGCTAACTTATGTCTTCCCCTATTTTCCTGCCTTCGTTTCCTGGAGTTTTCATGAACACCGCCGCATTGCGCGAGCAGATTCAACGTGCACAGCAACATGAGTCCGAAACCGGTCAGCTGAGCCGTCAGCTGGAAGACCAACTGCCTCACCTGCATGACGCCATCAAGTTACCCGAGGTCGACGCCAACGGCGCGATGACCCGTTTTGTTGCTGCTTACATCGACCAGGTACCCGACCTGCTGGACGCGGCCAATGAAGTCGCGCGAGAAGCCGGTATCGAATCGCAGATCAAACCGGTATTGAAGATCGCCGAACAGTTCTTCATCCAGCCACCGGAAATCATGCAGGGCCATGTCGGCCTCGACTGTCTGCTGGACGAAGCCTACCTCGCACATCGCCTGGTAGAGGAAGTGAATGACCTGTACATCAAGCATTTTGGCCAGCCACTGATCCCCTTGGACATGACTGTCGCCAACCTGATTGCCCACCAGTTGATCGGCGAAGATTTCGCCAATCAACTGGATGAGGCGGTTCATCATGCCGTCGACGAAATGCTCGACGAAGACAGCTTCGCCCTGGAATCGGTCGAAGCCTACCGGGAAAAACTCAACAGCCCGGACACCGGTGCTGCCTGGAAACGCTGGCCGTGCCTGTCCCGCCAGTTGGGTGTTGGTCTGGAACTGGATCAACCGGCAGCTTGACCCCTTTTTGAGAGATCGCAGCCAGCAGAAATCCCTGCAGACTGCGATCTTTCGCTTTAACCAAGCCCCACCGTAGTCCGCAATCGCCCCTCCAGTCGACGTTTCAATCCACGCGCCTCGATCACCAACCGCGATCCCTTGCTCTGATTGGCCCGATCCCATTCCTCCAGCAATTCCAGGCAGGCATGGTCGATGTAACTGAGGTTGTTCAGTGGCACATGCACCGTTGCACCCGCCGGAATGGCCTGCAATGCCCGCGACAACGCTGGCACCTTGAGAAAGGTCGCAGCGCCAGTCAGCCGCAATTCCATTTCTCCCTGCGGCGCCAGATCGACCAGACTGATTTTCAGGCGGGATGCCTTCCAGGCCAGTTTCACCAGGGTCAGGCCAAAGCCGATCAGCACTCCCGTCAACAAGTCGCTGAAGATGATCGCCAGTGCAGTGACGGCGTAAGTCAGCATCGGCAACCGACCATAGCGCTGCAGGCCACGAAACGCCTTGAGATCGACCAGCTTGATCCCCGTATACACCAACACCCCCGCAAGACTGGCTACCGGGATGCTTTGCAGGACGCTGGAGAGCAGCAGCACAAATCCCAGCAACCAGACGCCATGCAAAATGGCCGACAGACGCGTTTTGGCTCCCGCCTGAACGTTGGCCGAACTGCGCACGATCACTCCGGTCATCGGCAAGGCGCCCAGCAGACCGCAGAGCATGTTGCCCACGCCCTGAGCAGACAATTCACGGTCGAAATCAGCCCGCGCGCCACTGTGCATTCGATCCACGGCGGCTGCTGACAACAAGGTTTCCGCGCTGGCAATAAACGCTACTGCAAACGCGGCAATCAACAGGTTGGGGTCGGCCAGGTTCAGCAAGTCCGCAGGTTTCAACCAGTCGATGGCCTCGGCTAGATTGGCTGGAACCTCGACTCGTTTGACGTCCAACACCAGGAGCAAGCTGGTGATGGTCGCCAACGCGACGCCGAGCAGAGCCCCGGGGATAAAGCGCAGAGCTGGCGGACGCAACTTCTCCCAGAGCCCCATCACGGCGATGGTGGATAGCCCCAACAAACCGGCCTGCCAGCCCACTGCACCGTCGAGCGCCTGCGCCACAGTCGCCGGGAAACCGATAAGGTTTTCCAGACCCGAGGGTTTGGGTACCCCGTCAAACAGCACATGCACCTGCGACAGCACGATCAACACGCCAATCCCCGCCAACATTCCATACACCACTGCCGGTGCCGTCACCCGAAACCAGCAGCCGAGTCGCAGACGACCGGCAAGCAATTGCAACAAACCGGCCAGCAGCAGGATCGGGCCCAGCATCGCCACACCATGCTGGCGTACCAATTCGAACACCAATACCGCCAACCCCGCCGCCGGCCCGCTGACTTGCAGCGGCGCCCCCGCGAGCCAACCCACCACCAGCCCGCCGATGATTCCGGTGATCAGGCCCTTGGCCGGGGGCATCCCGGACGCAATGGCAATGCCCATGCACAACGGCAGGGCGACCAGAAATACCACCACCGAAGCCATTAGCTCCCGTGGCAAAACAGCTCTCAATTGCGCAGTACGCATAGCGCGTCTCCCGATTTTTTACAGGCGTGACAAGGCCTGACTGCTTTTTCAGCAGCCACGACCGGGCCAGACGAGGTGTTTAGGCGTTTCTAGAAGCGCGCCTTGGGCGTCGCCATGGGAATCGGATGTTGACCATCCAGCGGCAAGAAGCAGCCCTTATCCGCGTCATAAGCTTTGATTTCGCTGGTTTCGATGCTGTAGACCCAGCCATGGATAAACAGTTGCCCGTTGGCCATGCGCGAAGCCACGGAAGGATGGGTACGCAGGTGCTGCAATTGTGCGATGACGTTTTCTTCGGTCAGCACCTGCATGCCTTCGTGTTCGTCAGCGCACTGGCAGTTCTCCTGGACCATGGTTTTCGCCACTTCGGCGTGACGCAACCAGGCCTTGACGGTGGGCATCCTCTCCAGGCTTTGCGGATTGAGTACAGCGCGCATGGCACCGCAATCGGAGTGCCCGCAAATAATGATGTGCTGCACACCCAGGGCCAGAACGGCGTATTCGATCGCCGTGGAAACACCACCGTTCATTTGCCCATAGGGCGGAACGACGTTGCCGACATTACGGGTGACAAACAGATCGCCTGGGGCGCTTTGGGTAATCAATTCGGGAACGATGCGTGAGTCGGCACATGCAATGAACATCGCTCGCGGCCGTTGCGCCGTGGCGAGCTTCTTGAACAGCTCTTCCTGCTGCGGGAAGACTTCATGATGAAAATGCAGAAAGCCATCGACGATATGTTGCAGCGCTGCATCTGCGGTTTCGGCCCCGGGAGGGGCCGAAACCAATGCAGCCGGCGGCTGTTTATCCTGGTCACTCATGGATCATCCTCTTTGACGAGTTAGCGAATCTTCCCGTTTTACCTGGGACAGAGCCAACGGCTGGCCGAAAAACAAATCCGTGACCAGCCGGTCACTCGATGAGCACCGTAACCAGCAAAACTTAACTCAAACTGAATCAGTGGCTCTAAACCGCACATTTAAAGGATTACTGCAGATATTTCATACCGTGGTACGTATTACATAGCACTATAAACACTATTAATTCGTAGGCTATAACAACGACATTTGCGCACCCGGAGGGCAAAAGGCACTGCAATCCAGGTTGAACCCCTCACGCTGATTCAGCCCAAGGCGCTTGAGGGTCTTGGCAAACCGCTGCGCCAACAGGTCGGCAAATGGCCCTTCGCCACGCATGCGCACGCCAAATCGACTGTCGTACAGCTCGCCGCCGCGACTTTGGCGAATCAGGCTCAATACGTGAGCTGCACGCTGCGGGTAGTGGGCCGCCAGCCACTCTTCAAATAGCGGAGCGACTTCCAACGGCAGCCTGAGCATCATGTACGCCGCACTTTGAGCCCCGGCGGCGTGGGCTGCCGTGAGCAGGCTTTCCAGCTCGCTGTCGTTGACCATCGGAATCATCGGCGAACACAGCACGCCCACCGGAATACCCACCTCGCGCATCACCCGAATCGCCCGTAACCGTGCCTTGGGGGCCGCCGTGCGAGGTTCGAGTATGCGTTTGAGCTCATCATCCAGACTGGTCAGGCTGATCATCACCGCCACCAGCCGTTGCTCGGCCAATTCGCTCAACAAATCCAGGTCGCGAAGGATCAGCGAGCCCTTAGTGATGATAGTCACCGGATGCCGGTAGCGTAGGAGCACCTGCAAAATTCGCCGGGTGATTTTTTGTTCGCGCTCGATGGGCTGGTAGGGGTCGGTGTTGGAACCCAGATTGATTGGCGCACATTGATAGCCACGCTTGCTGAGTTGCTGCTCAAGCACGTCGGCCGCGTTGGTTTTAGCAATCAGGCGAGTCTCGAAGTCGAGCCCGGGGGAGAGGTCCCAGTAGGCGTGGCTAGGCCTGGCGTAACAGTAGATGCATCCGTGTTCGCAGCCCCTGTAGGGGTTGATCGAACGATCGAACGGCAGGTCCGGTGAGTTGTTGCGGGTAATGATGGTTTTCGCCGTCTCCATGCGCACCTCTGTGCCTTGGGTCAGCGGCACTTCCTGATACCAACCGTCGTCCTCGGCGACCGAACGACTGGGTGCAAAGCGATTATGCGGATTGGCTGCGGTACCTCGCCCGCGAGGTGGCAGGGAACTGATCATCGAACTCATCCTTTATCTGTATATTCATACAGTACTCCAACAGGCCGTGCGCCGACGAGTACCGTTCGGCATGCCGATCGGCCGTGCGGAGAGATGGCAATCAACTACATTGATTAATCAAGTAATTAATAATTAGTAACTTTTGACCTACATAGTTATTGGCTTGGCCTGGGTTTTTAGCTTTAGTTTTCACTCCGCAAATAATTTGCACTCGACATCAACCTAAAGGACTAAGTCATGTCTTATTTCAATCAACGCGGTATATTCCTGCAACTCATGCAACCCGGCCCATCGGAACCCAACACCTGGGTGTCGATGCAACTTTCTCGAAAGGAAATGGGGTGGAATGCGGAAAATGAAACCCAAACGGAAACCCTGGTCGACTCGATCTTTGTCACCGCAATATCCCGCGATAATGGAAACACCTTCACCCTCAGCGGACTGAAAAAAGATGTGGACGGCGACGGTGATTTGGATGCCGCCGACGAAGACAAACTAAAAGCACTCGCCAAAGCCTACGCCAGCATCGTCAGCCCTTAAGCACGGTAGGTACTGTATGTTTCCATGCACTGCCAGTGGCGTATTTCTGCAAAGAGTGGATGACGCAGACACCGTCAAAATTCTTATTACATTGTCCAGAAGTAATAGCGACTCCTCTGTTTGCGCTACCACCCACTTAACCTTGCATATCGACAAGCAGGACAACAGCACCACGTTCGACTTCGACCCTTGGTCCGACATTAACGTTGTCCCTGACGGCAGCATTGATGAAAAAGACATTGAAGCTATCCGCAAACTTGCAGTGACTTTTTACCGTCAATCGACCATCGATCCAGAACTTGTAGTATTTCTCACGGTGCTTAACAATCCTGCGGACGTGCTTCGAGTAAAAGTTTCCTTGTTCGAACGGGTTGAGGATGAAGAGAAACTTTTTCCTTACGATTACTCTTATACGGCTACGTCGGTCGATAACGGGATTAACTTCCAGCTGGACAGAGTGAATCCTCATAGCGGCAGTCAGCCACACGAGGCTTCCAATCTGGCGCCCCTGCTCAGGGCATTCATCAGCATGAAGCTGTAGGTGAATGCCGTTCGTTGAGGGGCTTGATCATTGAACAAATCTTTGACAAGCCCCTCACGGACCTTTGACTGCCAAACGCCCACGCTAGCAAGCTGTCATCCTTCACGGTTTACCCAGCTCATGTCGAATCAACGCTTGCTGTTCGTACTGTACTTATCGTTCATGGCGTTTTTTTCGATTCATCCGGCTCAAGCCGCATCAACGTCATTCTTGCGCCCCGGCGAATGGGCGCAACCCATCGAAGCGCAGTACGACCTCTTTCAGATGTCGCCAACGCTCTACCGCAGTGCACTGCCGGATGACGGCGTCCTGCCCCTGCTCGACAGGCTCAAGGTGCGCACAGTGATCACCTTTCTGCCGCAGTCCGATGCGCAGTGGCTAACCGCTCCCGGAATCAATCTGGTGCAGATTCCCTACAGGACCAACCATGTCGACGACAGCCTGGTCTTGAGTGCCCTGCGGGCGATAGAGACTGGCCAGAGCAAAGGCCCGGTACTGATGCATTGCAAGCACGGCTCGGACCGCACAGGCCTGATTGCGGCAATGTACCGAGTGGTCGTACAGGGTTGGAGCAAGGAGGGTGCACTGCAGGAAATGACCGAAGGCGGATTCGGCGACAGTCATCATTTCAAGGACGGCATACGCTACATGATGCATGCCGATATCGATAAGCTGCGCGCGGCTCTGGCCAATGGGGAATGCAGCACCAGCGTATTTGCCACATGCTCAATGAAGAGCTGGTTCAAATCCGTCAGCGAGGGTAAGTCGGCGCTATAGACGCCTTCGGGCCGGCTCCCGGAGGAGAGGAGCCGGCCGCGCAATCAGGCGTCGTCGGTTTTTTTCTTCAGCTTTGGATTGACGAAAAATTGCACGGTCTGGACCTTGGCGTCCGCAACCTTCACCGCACTGGTGTTGACCCGCGTACCCAACTCCTTGGGTACCGACAGACCCTGCTCGTTGAGCGTATCGCTGTAACCGCAAGCCACGCATTCGCGATGCGGAACATCGTCTTCGCTCCACATCATCAACTTGTCCGGCTCGCTGCACGCCGGGCACACGGCTCCGGCGATAAAGCGTTTCTTGGTTTTGCTCACAGGCCCATCACTCATGCTGCTACGTCCTCATTCAGGCCGCTGTGACGCAGGAGTGCGTCAATCGACGGCGCCCGTCCGCGGAAATCGACGAACAGCACCATCGGCTCCTGAGAACCGCCACGCGCCAGGATCGCTTCACGGAAGGCACGACCCGTCGCTGCGTTGAGTACGCCTTCTTCCTCAAACTTCGAGAACGCATCGGCCGACAGCACTTCAGCCCATTTGTAGCTGTAATAGCCTGCGGCGTAACCACCGGCAAAGATGTGCGCAAAGCTGTTGGGGAAGCGGTTGTAGGCAGGCGGACGCATCACCGACACCTCGTCACGCACGCCCTCGAGCACCTGTGCAACGCTGCGGCCATCACCGTGGGTGGCATGCAATTCGAAATCGAACAGGGAAAACTCCAGCTGGCGCACCATCATCAGCCCGGACTGGAAATTCTTAGCCGCGAGCATTTTCTGCAGCAGGTCCTGCGGCAGCGGTTCGCCACTTTCATAGTGACCGGAAATCAGCGCCAGGCCTTCGGGCTCCCAGCACCAGTTTTCCATGAACTGGCTCGGCAACTCGACCGCATCCCAGGCCACGCCATTGATCCCGGAGACACCGGCGTGATCGACGCGGGTCAGCAGATGGTGCAGGCCGTGACCGAACTCGTGGAACAAGGTGGTCACTTCATCGTGGGTCAGCAGAGCCGGCTTGCCGCTGTCAGCCGGGGTGAAGTTGCACACCAGATTGGCCACCGGGCTCTGCAACGCGCCCTCGGCGGTGCGGCGACGGTCACGGGCGCCATCCATCCACGCACCGCCACGCTTGTTGGCGCGTGCGTACAGATCGAAGAAGAAACGCCCTACGTGCTGGCCGTTTTCACTGATTTCGAACAGGCGAACATCGGGATGCCAGGTATCGAAACCTTTTTGCTCGACGATCTCGATGCCATACAGGCGCTGGACAATCGCGAACAACCCGCCCAGCACTTTGTCGATCGGGAAGTACGCGCGCAGCGCTTCCTGGGAGACGCTGTAACGCTGCTCACGGAGTTTTTCGCCATAAAACCCGCTGTCCCAGCTTTGCAGGTCCGCACAACCCTGCTCAGCGGCATAGGCCTTGAGCTGTTGCAGATCCTGGGCGGCGAATGGTTTGCTGCGCTTGGCAAGGTCGCGCAGGAAGCTCAGCACCTGATCAGTGGACTCGGCCATCTTGGTCGCCAGACTCAGTTCCGAAAAACTCGAGAAACCCAACAACTTGGCCAATTCCTGACGCAAGTCGAGGATCTCTTCCATGACCGGGCCGTTATCATTCTGACCGGCGTTCGGGCCTTGGTCTGACGCACGAGTGCAGTAAGCAGCGTAGACTTCTTCACGCAAAGCACGGTCGTGGGCGTAGGTCATCACCGCGTAGTAGCTCGGAAACTCCAGGCTGATCAGCCAGCCATCGAGGCCCTTGGCCTGTGCGGCCGCAGCCATCTGTGCCTTGGCCGAATCGGTCAGGCCGGCCAGCGCCGCCTCATCACTGACGTGTTTGGTCCAGGCCTGGGTGGCATCGAGCAACTGGTTGGAGAAGCGGCTGCCCAGTTCAGACAACTTGCTCTGCACTTCGGCGTAGCGCTGCTGCTCAGCCTCTGGCAGGTCGATACCCGACAGACGGAAGTCGCGCAGCGAGTGCTCGATGATGGTTTTTTGCGCAACGTCGAAGCCGCTGGCTTCAGGGCTGTTGGCCAGGGCTTCGAACGCCTGGAACAGTTCGCGGTTCTGCCCCAGTTCAGTGGAGTAGGCGCTCAGGGCCGGCAGGCAGGACTCATAGGCCTCTCGCAGTTCGGCGCTGTTGCACACGGCATTGAGGTGGCTGACTGGGCTCCAGGCAGCGCCCAGGCGGTCGTTGAGCTCGTCCATCGCCAGCACCAGGCCGGCCCAGGTCGGTTGTTGGCCCTGGGTCTTGAGGATCTCGGCAATGGCGGCGCGGTTGTCGGCGAGGATCTGTTCGATGGCCGGCTGCACGTGTTCGGCGCGGATCGCCGAGAACGGCGGTAGGTCGTAGGGCTGCAAAAGAGGGTTGTTCACGCTCACGGTTGGCACCTTGGCTGGAAGAAACATGGGGCCATCTTAATTACAATCGACGCTCACCGCAGCTATCAGCAAAAGAGAGAGAGCCTATCGTGTCCCTTCGCAAGTACCAGAACCACACCCCCGTACTCGGCAACGGCGCGTTCGTCGACGGCTCGGCGGTGGTCATCGGCGACGTCGAGATCGGCGCCGACAGCTCGGTATGGCCGCTGACCGTGATCCGCGGTGACATGCACCGCATCCGCATTGGCCAACGCACCAGCGTGCAGGATGGCTGTGTCCTGCACATCACCCATGCCGGCCCATTCAACCCCGACGGTTTCCCTCTGCTGATCGGCGATGACGTGACCATCGCTCACAAGGTCATGCTGCACGGCTGTAACATCGGTAGCCGGATTTTGATCGGCATGGGCAGCATCGTGATGGATGGCGCCATTGTCGAGGACGAGGTCATCATCGGCGCCGGCAGCCTGGTGCCACCGGGCAAACGCCTGGAAAGTGGCTACCTGTACGTGGGCAGTCCGGTAAAGCAAGTTCGCCCATTGACTGACAAGGAGCGCGCATTTTTTACCTATAGCGCCGGCAACTACGTCAAGCTCAAAGACCTGCATCTGGCCGAAGGCTACGACCAGCTCTGACTCTTATTCGGGACATTTCATGCATTACCAAACTGTTTTGTTCGACCTTGATGGCACCCTGACAGACCCGCGCGAGGGCATTACCCGCTCTATCCAATATGCCCTGAGCAACCTGGGGATCGACGAGCCGGACCTGGGCAAACTGGAACACTTCATCGGCCCGCCGTTGCTGCAGGCTTTCATGCAGTTCTACGGCTTCGACGAAGCCAAGGCGTGGCAGGCGGTGAATTTCTATCGCGAACGCTTCAAGGTCACCGGCCTGTACGAAAACCGTGTGTTTGATGGCGTCACGCCATTACTGGAGACACTGAGCGTACAGGGCCGGCAGCTGTATATCGCGACGTCCAAACCCTGGGTGTTTGCCCGGGAAATTGCCCGACATTTCGACTTCGACCGGCACTTCAAGGTGATTTACGGTAGCGAACTCGACGGCACCCGCACCGACAAGGTCGAACTGATTGCCCACCTGATCGGCGAAGAAGGCCTGGACCCCTCCACTACGCTGATGATCGGCGATCGCAAGCACGACCTGATTGGCGCCCGCCGCAATGGCCTGGATGCTGCCGCCGTGGGTTATGGGTTCGGCAGCCACGAAGAGTTGAGCGCGGAACAACCGGCCTATCACTTCGAGACCCTGGCAGACCTGCATCAGGCCTTCTTGCGCGGGTAGTCTGCTTTCCGCCCGGGTGTACTCAGTCGTCCAATGACATCAGCGCCCGTTTGCGTTGCGCGGGCGCCAGCGCGCCCACTCGCTCCGCCGCCAAGTAAAACTTCTGCCAGTCGCCGCCCGCCTGCCTGAACAGCTCGGCGAATGCTGGCACCCATTGGTCATACAGGCCGAACGGCAGTAGCCGGGCGTTGTTCATCGGCGCGTCGATCCACGCATCAAAGCGTCGGCTGCCAGCCCATTGGCTGTCGCGCAGGGTCTGGTAGTCAGCGCGCAAGCGCGTGAATTCAGCGGCCTTGCGCCGACGCATTTCGTCGCTCGCCAGGGGCAGGGCATACAGTTTTTCCAACCGCGCACGGGTGTCCAGCAACAACTGAATGAACTGGTCGCGCTGTCGCTCCTGCGCATCATTCAGCGCAGGCAGGTTGCGCGCCGCGCGCCACTGGCGCGTGCCTTCCTGCTCGACAAAGCTGGCGAAGGACTCGTTGAACTCAGTGTCGTCTTTCACATAAAGGCGTTGGTGCGCCAGCTCATGAAAGATCAGGGTCGCCAGCCGCTCGTCGCCCCAACCCAGCATTGAATTCATGATCGGATCATCGAACCAGCCCAGGGTTGAATAGGCCTCGACGCCGCCGATCGCCACGTCCATGCCCTGCTGGCGCTGGAGAGCCGCCTCACCGCGCGCGGCACCCTGCTGGTAATAACCGCGGTAGGCCACACAGCCGGCAATCGGGAAGCAATAGTTCTGCGGACGGAGGGAAAATTCCGGAGTGACAAACACATTCCACACCACGTAGGAGCGGCCAATGTCTGCGTAGAGGCGGTAACTCTGGTTATCCGGCAGGTGCAGGTGCTGGCTAGCGAAGTCCCGGGCCCGTTGCGATTGCTCCAGGTGTGCGCGCAGTTTCGCGTCACTGGCCGGGTCGGCAATGACCTGGCTGACCGGAACACGAGCGTTTAACAACTGCAATTGACCACTGGCCAACTGGCTGTAGTAACTGACGCTGGCACAACCGTTCAGCAGCAAAAACATCACACTCGGAAACAAAACGCGCAAAACGCGATCAAGTAACCGATGGCTCGCAAGCAGCCTGATCACATCGAATCATCCTTGGGGAGTCTGCCTGCAAGACTATCTCGCCTGACTGGAGCTTCGCCATGCGCGCATTAATACTGAGTGGAGGCCTGCTGACGCTAGCCGGCTGTGCCGGATTGCCACAACCTGACCCAACACAAGCCTGGATTGATCTCACACCCCATGCCAAGGACACCGCGCTGCAGGCGCTGGAAGTCGATGAAAAGGCCACCCTCGATAAACGTTACTTCGAAGTCCCCCCCGGCAGCCATGAGCTGACGGTGCGCTATCAGTTTGCCGTCGAGCCGAGCAACATCGGCCCCGATGCGCAAACACTGTGGCGTGATTGCCAATTGAGCGTGAAATACACCGATTTCAACGCCGGCGGTCGCTATCAACTGCAGGCGGGAAATATCGGTTTTCGGCCCTGGGCCAAACTCTACGATGAGCAGCGAAAAGTCGTCGGTCAGGCCCGTCCGACAGGCTGCCAGGGCACCTGATCGGCGCTATGCTTAATACCTGACCGCACGGAAATAAATCATGCACAGGTATTTGCTGCTTCTCGCCCTCACCGCACTCTCGGGCTGCACCACGTCACCCTTGCCAACGGTCGATCCGAAAATGGCCTGGGTCGATTTCGCCATGCCGTCGCCGGGCGGCAAAGTGCTGATGGCCGAGCGCCTGGACAATCAACGCCTGACCGACGGCCGTTTTTTCCAGGTCACGCCCGGTCACCATGAACTGATGGTGCGCTTTGATTTTGAAGTTTTTGGCGGCGGCATGGGCGGCATGAACACCGATCCGCAGGAGCGGTTGTGCTACATGACCCTCTCTTACGACCATTTCCAGGCGGGCCAGCGCTATCGCCTTGAAGCCCGCTCGCTGGCCTTCACGCCCAGCGCTCGACTGTACGACGCCAAGCGTCAGATCGTCGCCGAAGAACGTCAGATCAATTGCGTACCCTGAGGCGACTTATCGATCGTTCTTCTGGTAGATGATTTTCTTGCTGCCATTTTCGCAACTGCCGACCACCATGTTCTGGTCGTGCACTTCATCGTTGCTGACAATTTCCAGGGTGTAGGAAGAGACGTTGTTGGCCTGAATCTTGGCTTCGATCTCGGCCTTGAGCTCTTCGCACGGCTTGGGCGCCGCCAGGGCCGATGTGGTCAGCGCAGCGCAGATTACCGCCAAGGCAAAACGTTTCATGGTTGAAGCTCCCTCTAAGCAGCGCACACGGGCGTGTGCTCAAGCTGCTGTCATTAATTCGACCATCATTGTGCCAGACGAGTTCTGCGTTGCGCTGCCTCCATCTCCAGCAGGGGAGGGCTCAGGTGATGAGCTGACCGTCCAGGCTGATTTTCGCGTTCAACACCTTGGATACCGGGCATCCTTCCTTGGCCTTTTTGCTCAGCTCTTCAAATTGCTGCTGGCTGGCGCCAGGTATTTTTGCCTTGAGGACCAAGTGAACTGCGGTAATCGCAAAACCGCCGTCAACCTGATCCAGGGTGACTTCGGCCTGGGTATCAATGCTCTCAGCCGTAAGTCCTGCCTCGCCGAGAATCATGGAAAAGGCCATGGAAAAACAACCCGCATGTGCGGCCCCAATCAGTTCTTCCGGGTTAGTGCCCTTGCCGCCCTCGAAGCGCGCTTTGAAGCCGTAAGGCGCCTCGCGCAGCACACCGGTTTCCGTGGATATCGAGCCAATACCGGTTTTCAGATCACCTGCCCAATGCGCCGATGCTTTCTTGATGATGCTCATCTGTGCCTCCTCAGAATCCGGCGCGAGGGTTCGCGCCTTGATGGTTTTCGCTTCCCAAGGTTTCTGAGGATAGATCGCAGGACAAAGTTCACATTGTCGGATAAGACCGACTATCCGGTAGGCAATTTCAAGCCTGCTATTGAAACTCGGGTATATGCCCACATTGCATAGAACAGGCTTATACATTCGGCAGGTTTTCGTTGGTGAGAAAAGCCTGCACCGCCCCCCTTTTGGAGAAGCAGGCTTATGAAACAGCTGTCCGATATCAAGTTTTCGACCCTGGACCTGGTGCCCGTCCGGGAGAACGGTAGCCCTGCGCAATCGCTGCGTAACTCACTGGATTTGGCGCAACACGTCGAACAATGGGGCTACAACCGTTTTTGGGTGGCCGAACACCACAACATGGACGGCATCGCCAGTTCTGCCACCTCGGTGCTGCTGGGCTATCTGGCCGGCGGCACGAAGAACATTCGCGTGGGTTCCGGCGGGGTGATGCTGCCCAACCATGCGCCGCTGGTGATTGCCGAACAATTCGGCACACTGGAAAGCCTGTATCCCGGGCGCATCGACTTGGGCCTGGGGCGCGCCCCTGGCTCCGACCAACTGACCGCCCGTGCCTTGCGCCGCGAGCGCTCGGGCAGCGCCGACGACTTCCCGGAAGACGTCGCAGAGCTGGTGCGCTACCTCGGTCCACGCACGCCAGACCAACGCATCATTGCTATGCCCGGCACCGGGACCAACGTACCGATCTGGCTGCTGGGTTCCAGCCTGTTTAGTGCACAACTGGCAGGGGAGCGCGGCTTACCCTACGCCTTTGCCTCACATTTCGCACCGCGTTACATGCACGAAGCGATTCGCGTCTATCGCAACCACTTCAAGCCTTCAGCCGTGCTGGATAAACCCTACGTGATGCTGGGCGTGCCACTGGTAGCTGCCGACACTGACGACCAGGCCGACTACCTAGCGACGTCGGTCTATCAGCGGATCCTGGCGTTGATGCGTGGCCAGAGCCTGGTGCAGCGCCCACCAGTGAAATCCATGGACGGTTTGTGGCTGCCGCATGAGAAACAGGCTGTCGGCGATTTCCTCGGACTGGCCATGGTCGGTAGTCCGGCGAAGATCCGCGGCAAGCTCGAGGTGCTGATCGAGCAGACCCAGGCCGATGAACTGATCTTTACCTGCGACCTGTATGAGCATGCTGACCGCCTGCACTCCTACGAGTTGCTGGCGCAGGTCATGAAGGGTTGAATACCCTGTGAGCACCCATGAAAAAGCCGACGCCTGAGCGTCGGCTTTCTTGTGTGGAATGGGTCACTTTTTGTAGACGATTTCCTTGGAGCCACCTTCGCAGGTGCCCACAACTTGTCCGCCTGTCGAAGCGTTTTTGTCGACGATTTCCAGCGTGTACCCGGAGACGCCCTTGGCGTCGAGCTTCGCTGCAATTTCCGTCTTGAGTTCCTCACACGGCTTACCCGCCGCCAGCGCTGTACCCGCAATGCTCAGCAAGCCCAAAGCCAGAATCAATTTCTTCATCGGTCACATTCCTTGGTCGAATCAAAAGGTTATAAATAAAGTCCAAGACTCCAGTGTCCGAGTCTAAATAGCGCTTTGCCACTTCCTATGGCAATCAGCCAGCGAACGAGTTCATTAGCCTGCGATCACCCTCAACTATTGGCGATCCGAAAGCCCACCTTGAGCGTCACTTGAAAATGCGCCGCCTTGCCGTCCTTGATGTGCCCGCGGGTATCGACCACCTCGAACCACTCCAGGTGTTTGATGCTTTTGCTGGCTTCGGCCAGCGCATTGTTGATCGCATCTTCGATGCTGGTAGGGGATGAGCCCACCAGTTCAACTTTCTTGTAAGTGTGATGGTCAGTCATGGCGATCTCCTTAAGTGTTAATACAGACTAGCAGTGATTTTTCGTATTTCTTCTGTGTGCATTTCCTCAGAGAAGGTTCAGATTTTTCGGCACTTTCGCGAAGCGCCGGAGTCGGAACCAACACATGCCACTCAATCAATGCAGGAGAGTCACCATGGCCAACACCTCGTTGCGCAAAGCTTCATTGCAAAGCATGGAAGCCGAGATCGAGAGTCTGCTCAAGTCGTTGGAAAGCTTGAAAAGCGATGCCTCTGACGAGTCGCTGAAAACCCTGAAAACCTTGAAAGGCAATGCCGAGAGCGCGCTCAAACACTCGCGCAGCCTGCTCAGCGACGCGTACGAAGAAGTCAAAGTGAAAACCCGCGAGACCGGGATCGCCACCCGCGACTACGCGCAGGAGCACCCGTGGACCACGGCGGGTGTCGCAGTCGGTGCCCTGGGCCTGTTGGCGGCGTATCTGTTGTGCAAACGCGGCGACTAATCCGCCTGGCGCAGTTCGTTTTTCAGCCACTGCGCCAGTTGCCGAGCGCGCCCGTCCGCGGCGCGCTTGGGTAACCACAACGCCAGTTGCGCCGGGGTTTGCGAAAAGCCCCACGGCGCAATCAGGCGACCCGCCTTCAAATCCTCAGCCACCAGCGGCTGTGGAGCGATAGCCACTCCCAAACCGGCAACCGCCGCCTCCAACAGATAATACAAATGCTCGAAACCCTGGCCGAACTTCAAGGCATGCGGGTCGAGGTGATTGTGTTGCGCCCAACTGGGCCAGGCTTGCGGGCGTGAGGTTGTGTGCAACAGGGCTTGCTCGAGCAGGGCGCTGGCCGGCGCCGCACGTAATGTTTCGTATGCGGCGCAACGTGGGCTGAGCACCGGGCCGATGCATTCACTGGCCAGTTCATAGACGTGCATGTCCGCTGGCCACGGCGGCTCGGCGAAAACCAGCAGGGCGTCCAGTCCAGGGCGGCGCGGATCGAGATCACCTTCGCCCGCCGACAAATGCAAGCGCAGGTCCGGGAGATCGGCATTCAATCGTCCCAGGCGCGGAATAAACCAGCGCGCCAACAAACTGCCAGAGCAGCCGAGCACAAAGGGCGCATCGGCGTGACCCTGCGTCAGCTCAGCGCAAACGCTGCGTAGTCGCTCAAAAGCATCGGCACTGGCATCGCGCAGACGTACGCCGGCATCTGTGAGTTTAATGCCGCGGCCATCTTTGACGAACAGGCTGATGCCCAAGTGTTCTTCGAGGACTTTCAGTTGCCGGCTCACGGCCCCATGAGTCACGTGTAATTGCTCCGCCGCCTGACTGACGCTATTCAGGCGAGCAGTGGCTTCGAAGGCGCGCAGGGCGTTGAGAGGGGGCAGGTCGTGGCTCATGGATAGGTGAGTTTTCCTGACAGGTCGTGGCGATCTTATCGGTTTTCACCGGGGAGCGTCAGGGGTAGAGTGAACGCCATTATCTCTTCACGCATTCACCTGGAGCGCCCCATGACCCAGACTAATCTGCGCAACGGCCCTGACGCCAGCGGCCTGTTCGGCGCGTTCGGCGGCCGTTACGTTGCCGAAACCCTGATGCCGTTGATCCTCGACCTGGCCCGTGAATACGAAGCCGCCAAAGAGGATCCAGCCTTCAAAGAAGAACTGGCCTACTTCCAGCGCGACTACGTCGGCCGCCCAAGCCCGCTTTATTTCGCCGAGCGTCTGACCGAATTCTGCGGCGGCGCAAAAATCTATCTCAAACGCGAAGAGCTGAACCACACCGGCGCGCACAAGATCAACAACTGCATCGGCCAGATCCTGCTGGCTCGGCGCATGGGCAAGAAACGCATCATCGCCGAGACCGGCGCCGGCATGCACGGTGTGGCCACAGCCACCGTCGCCGCGCGCTTTGGCCTGGAATGTGTGATCTACATGGGCACCACCGACATAGAGCGGCAACAGGCCAACGTGTTCCGTATGAAACTGCTGGGCGCTGAGGTGATCCCGGTGGTTGCCGGTACCGGTACCCTGAAAGACGCGATGAACGAAGCCCTGCGTGACTGGGTGACCAACGTCGACAGCACCTTCTACCTGATCGGCACCGTGGCCGGTCCACACCCTTATCCGGCAATGGTCCGCGATTTTCAGGCAGTGATCGGCAAGGAAACTCGCGACCAACTGCAGGCTCAGGAAGGCCGTCTGCCCGACAGCCTGGTGGCCTGCATCGGCGGTGGCTCGAACGCCATGGGACTGTTCCACCCGTTTCTCGATGACCAAGGTGTCGAGATCATCGGCGTTGAAGCGGCAGGGCACGGCATCGAAACCGGCAAGCACGCCGCCAGCTTGAACGGTGGCGTACCGGGCGTGTTGCACGGCAACCGCACCTTCCTGCTGCAGGACGACGATGGCCAGATCATCGATGCACACTCGATTTCTGCCGGTCTCGACTATCCGGGCATCGGCCCGGAACACGCCTGGTTGCATGACATCGGTCGTGTTCAATACACCTCGGTGACCGACGACGAAGCCCTCGATGCGTTCCACAAGTGCTGCCGCCTGGAAGGGATCATTCCAGCGCTGGAAAGCGCCCACGCCCTGGCAGAAGTGTTCAAACGTGCACCGACCTTGCCCAAGGATCACCTGATGGTGGTCAACTTGTCCGGCCGAGGTGATAAAGACATGCAAACAGTGATGTTCCACATGGAACAATCCAAGCAGGAGAAACACTGATGAGCCGCCTGCAGACTCGTTTCACCGAACTCAAAGAGCAGAACCGTGCGGCCCTAGTGACCTTCATCACCGCTGGCGACCCGAACTACGACACCTCCCTGGCGATCCTCAAGGGCCTGCCAGCGGCGGGGGCGGACGTGATCGAACTCGGCATGCCCTTCACCGACCCAATGGCCGATGGCCCGGCGATCCAGTTGGCCAACATCCGGGCGCTGGGTGCCAAACAGAACCTGGCGAAAACCCTGCAGATGGTTCGCGAGTTCCGTGCCGAGAACAACGACACCCCGCTGGTGCTGATGGGTTACTTCAATCCGATTCACTACTACGGCGTTCCACGCTTCATCGCCGATGCCAAGGAGGCCGGCGTCGATGGTCTGATCGTGGTGGATATGCCGCCTGAACATAACGGCGAACTCTGTGATCCGGCTCAAGCGGCAGGTCTGGACTTTATCCGCCTGACCACCCCGACCACTGACGACGCACGCCTGCCGACCGTACTCAACGGCAGCTCGGGCTTCGTCTATTACGTGTCGGTTGCCGGTGTGACCGGTGCCGGCGCGGCCACCTTGGAGCATGTCGAGGAAGCCGTCGCTCGTCTGCGTCGACACACCGATTTGCCAATCAGCATCGGCTTCGGTATCCGCACTCCGGAGCAGGCGGCTGCGATTGCTCGCCTAGCGGACGGCGTGGTGGTGGGTTCGGCCCTGATCGATCACATCGCCAACGCGACGACATCCGAGCAAGCCATCGATGGCGTGTTGAGCCTGTGCTCGGCGCTGTCACAAGGTGTGCGTAACGCGCGCACTGCTTGAGTATCTAAAAGCGGCATCGAAGGCTCAGGTTTTTGCCCTGGGCCTTTTTTATGCGCATCTAGAAATTCGACAGATCCAGCGGCCGAATAGCGCCCATCCAGATTGCGTGATCGGTGTGGTCCAGCAGGTCATTACCGGTTTCCGGGTGCAGGAACACCACCAAGCCGTTTCGATTAAGCGCCAACCATGGCAGCACCACGCCAATCAATTCCGGCTCGAACGCCAACTGACAACTCCAGTCGGGATGGGGGCCGACCGGCCGCTCGTGGACCCGCCCCATCCGCAGTTTGAATGTCTGAGCAGCCTGCTCACACAAAGCCCGGGCCTGGTCGATAGTGGTCGCATCAAAATAAACGTGGGCGTGATAGCCCTTGATCCGTTGCATATCATTCTCGTGGCGCAAATGATCAAGCTACACCGCAATTGATGGCAGGGCCAAGCCTGTCAGCGATTCAGCACTACTGGCCTGCTCACTCATCAACCAGTCGACGAACTGCTGGATCAACGCGCGCCGCCTTTTGCGCTGAGGCAATACCACGTAGTAGCCAAAGCTCGACAGCGCCGTCTCGTTGATCGGGCGCACCAGCAAGCCTTGCGTCAGCAGGTTATCAACCAGATGACGCCAACCGATGGCCACCCCTTGGCCGCCAATCGCCGCCTGAATCAACAGCGTGTAGTTATCAAAGCGCAGTTGCCCCGGTGCGGGCGAAGTGCCGATCCCCAGACTGCGGAACACGCCGCTCCAATCAAACCAGTGACTGCGGTTCTCGCCGCGCAGATGAAGCAAGGGCAGCTCCATGAGTGCCTGGGCGGGAAGGGGAGCAGGTCGGTCCTTGAGTAGCAAAGGGCTGCAAACTGGAAACACCTCTTCACTGAACAACCAATGACTTTCGCCCTGCTTGAAGCGCCCATCGCCAAACAGCACCGCTACATCAATGTCGGTACGCAGCATGTTGTGACTGCGTTCGCTGGTGACCAGGCTCACATCCACCTGGGGATTGGCCTGGTGAAAGCGATGCAACCGTGGCATCAGCCAGTAGGCGGCAAAGGCGAAGTCGGTGGCCACTTGCAACACCTCGTGCTGGTGCTGGGCGCTGATTGCATTCAGGCCATCATCGATGCCCTGCAAGCCGGCCTGTACATGCTCGAACAGAATGGTCCCGGCTTCCGTCAATTCGATGCCCCGATAAATGCGGTCGAACAGGCGCGTATCGAGTTGCTCCTCCAGCCGTTTGAGCTGCTGACTGACCGCAGGTTGAGTGGTTCCCAGTTCAACTGCCGCAGCGGTGAAACTGCGATGGCGCGCCGCCGCTTCAAAGGTACGCAGCAGATCCAGCGATAACTCACCAAGGGCGTCATACATAAGCTGTCGTTATCCTAGTCATTGCCGGCCATGGGCTTTACCACGAAGTGAGCGGACTCCATTCTCGATCGCAGCACTTTCGCATAACTGCTCACTATGGAATGCCGCGATCACATGAAGCGCAAGAACATTCTTTTCATCATGGCCGATCAAATGGCCGCGCCACTGTTGCCGTTCTACGGTTCATCACCGATCAAGCTGCCCAACCTGAGCCGTCTCGCTGCCGAAGGCGTGGTGTTCGAAGCCGCCTACTGCAACAGTCCGTTGTGCGCGCCTTCACGCTTCACCCTGGTCAGCGGTCAGTTACCGAGCAAAATCGGCGCCTACGACAATGCGGCGGACTTCCCCGCCGACGTCCCGACCTATGCCCATTATCTGCGCCGGCTCGGCTATCGCACCGCACTCTCGGGGAAGATGCACTTCTGCGGGCCGGACCAACTTCACGGTTATGAAGAACGCCTGACCAGCGACATCTACCCGGCGGACTATGGCTGGGCCGTGAATTGGGATGAGCCGGACGTGCGCCCAAGCTGGTATCACAACATGTCATCGGTGCTGCAAGCCGGCCCATGTGTGCGCACCAACCAGCTGGATTTTGATGAAGAGGTGGTGTTCAAGGCGCAGCAGTATCTGTTCGATCACATTCGTGAAGACGGCGATCAACCGTTTTGCCTGACGGTCTCGATGACCCACCCTCACGACCCGTACACCATTCCCAAGGCATTCTGGGACCTATACGACGACCAGGACATCCCGCTGCCGGAAACTCCCGATCAGTCCGACCTCGATCCGCACTCCCAGCGCCTGCTCAAGGTCTACGACCTGTGGAACAAGCCATTGCCGGTGGAGAAAATCCGCGATGCGCGCCGCGCCTATTTTGGTGCGTGCAGCTACATCGACGCCAATGTCGGCAAGCTCATGCAAACACTTGAAGAGACCGGTCTGATCGACGACACCATCATCGTCTTCTCCGGCGACCACGGGGACATGCTGGGCGAGCGCGGCCTCTGGTACAAAATGCACTGGTTCGAAATGGCGGCCCGGGTACCGCTGCTGATCAGCGCACCGGGACAGTTCGCAGCCGGGCGTGTGAGTGCCGCAGTCTCTACCGCCGACCTGCTGCCGACTTTCGTCGCGCTCGCCGGCGGCCAACTGGAGCCAGGTCTGCCACTGGACGGTCGCTCGTTGTTGCCGCATCTGCAAGGGCAGGGCGGGCATGACGAAGTGTTTGGCGAATACATGGCCGAAGGCACCGTCAGCCCACTGATGATGATCCGACGCGGGCCGTACAAATTTATCTACAGTGAAAGCGATCCCTGCCTGCTGTACGACGTGAGCAACGACCCGCTGGAGCGCGAAGAGCTCAGCCAGTCAGCGGACCACCGGGAACTGTTCGCCGCGTTCCTCGCCGAAGCACGCGCCAAGTGGGACATTCCAACCATTCACAACCAAGTCCTTGCCAGCCAGCGCCGCCGCCGCTTCGTCGCCGACGCGCTGACCCTGGGCAAGCTCAAGAGCTGGGATCACCAGCCAATGGTCGACGCCAGTCAGCAGTACATGCGCAACCACATCGACCTCGATGATCTGGAGCGCAAGGCTCGTTATCCACAACCCTGCCAAAACCAATAACGTAAGGGGAAGAAGAGCATGCAAAGGTTATCCACCGTATTGAGCGCGGGCCTGCTGGTGATCTGCGTTCCGGCCTGGGCCGACGACACCAGCTGCGCCACCGTAAAGATGGCCGACCCCGGCTGGAGCGATATTGCCGCGACCAATGCGATCACTGGCTTCCTGCTCGATGGCATGGGTTACAAGGCCAAGGTCGATACCCTCGCCGTGCCGATCACCTTTGGCGGACTCAAGGACGGTCAGGTCGATGTCTTCCTCGGCAACTGGATGCCGGCGCAGCAGGGCTTCTATGACAAGTTCGTCGCCACTGGAGATGTCACCCAGTTGGCCAAGAACCTCGATGGCACCGAGTTCACCCTGGCTGTACCGGACTATGTGTGGGACGCCGGGGTGCGGAATTTTGCCGACCTGAACAAGTACGCCGACAAGTTCGACCGGAAAATCTATGGCATCGGCTCCGGCGCGCCGGCCAACCTCTCGCTGCAGGAAATCATCAAGAAGAATGACTTCGAAATGGGTCAATGGAAACTGGTGGAGTCCAGTGAGCAGGCAATGCTCGCCGAAGTCTCGCGAGCAGTGAAAAAGCAGAAGTTCGTGACCTTCCTTGGCTGGACTCCGCACCCAATGAACGTGCAATTGAAAATGCACTACCTCAAGGGCGGCGAGAAATATTTCGGCGACACCGGCAGCGTGTACACCCTGACTCGCAAGGGTTATGCGCAGGCCTGCCCGAATGTCGGCAAGCTGCTGACCAACCTGAGCTTCACCCAGGACATGGAGAACAGCATCATGGCCGAGGTGGTGAATAAGAAGGTCAGCAACGCCGATGCCGCAAAAGCCTGGATCAAAGCCAACCCGGCGGTACTGGAAAAATGGCTGGACGGGGTCAAGACGGCGGATGGCAAAGACGCGCTGCCGGCGGTGCAAGCCAAGCTCTAAATCTGCTCGACCCGGGTCTGTTCCTGCCAGCAGCGCGGGAACATTCGCCCGGGCCCTGATACTCTTTGGCAAACACCCCAATCGCGAGGATTCATGGCAATCCCCAGTCGCCATTCGCTCTTTCCCTTTCTCAAATGGCTGCCCCGGCAAACCCGCGCTAGCGTCGGCCGCGACCTGTTGGTGGGCCTGAGCGGCGCCATTCTGGCGTTGCCACAATCCATCGCCTACGCATTGATCGCCGGCCTTCCCCCGGAATACGGCTTGTACGCCGCCATCATCCCGGTGCTAATCGCCTGCCTCTGGGGTTCTTCCTGGCATTTGATCTGCGGTCCTACAGCAGCCATATCCATTGTTCTCTATGCCAGCGTCAGCCCTCTGGCCGTCCCGGCGTCGCAGGACTACATCACCCTGATCCTGTTGCTGACCTTCCTCGCCGGGGTCTTCCAATGGCTATTGGGACTTCTGCGCTTCGGCGCCCTGGTGAATTTCGTCTCGCACTCGGTGGTACTGGGATTCACCCTGGGCGCCGCCGTCGTTATCGCCCTCGGACAGTTGCCGAACCTGCTGGGGCTGGACCTGCCGAGCCAGGCAACCGCGCTCAATAGTCTGCTGTCACTGGTCAACCATCTCGACGCCGTGGATAAACCGTCGTTGGCGCTGGGCCTCGGCACCCTGGCACTGGGCATTCTGATCAAGTTGTGGCGACCGCGTTGGCCGAGCCTGTTGATCAGCCTGATCGCCGGCAGCCTGCTGGTATGGCTGTGGCCATCGATGTTCGGTCATGTGGCGCTGGTCAGCGCATTTGTTGGACGCCTGCCGCCATTTAGCCCGTTGCCGCTGGATCTGGAATTGGTGCTGCGCCTGCTGCCGAGTGCGGTGGCCGTCGGCATGCTCGGCCTGGTCACCAGCCTGTCGATTGCCCGCTCGTTGTCGGCGCGCTCGCAGCAGTTGCTCGATGCCAATCAGGAAGTCCGCGCCCAGGGGCTGTCGAACATTGTCGGCAGTTTTTTCTCCGGCTCGCTGTCGGCCGGCTCCTTTACTCGTTCCGGGTTGAGCTATGAGGCGGGCGCTTGTTCGCCGCTGGCCGGTGTGTTCTCGGCGCTCTGGGTGGCGCTGTTTGCGGTGAGCGGCGCGGCGCTGATCGCGCACATTCCGATTCCGGCTATGGCCGGCAGCATCCTCCTGATTTGCTGGGGCCTGGTGGACCATCGCGGGATTCGCTCGCTGTTCCGGGTCAGCCGTGCCGAGTTCGTGGTGATGGCGCTGACCTGTGTCGCCACACTGCTGTTGGAGTTGCAGACCGCGATCTACGCCGGCGTGCTGGCCTCGCTGTTCTTTTATCTGAAACGCACCTCGCAGCCGCGAGTGCAGCAGTGGCGCGAAGGTGACGAGGAAATCCTGCGGGTCGGCGGCTCGATCTTTTTCGGCGCCAGCCATTACCTGCAAGTGCGCCTGCAACGCACCCAGGGCCTGAAGGTGGTGATCGAGGCGCAGTACATCAACTTCATCGATTACTCGGGCGTGGAGATGCTCCATCAAGAGGCCCGTCGCCTGCTCAGACAGAAGCGCAGCCTGACCCTGCGCCGGGCGCGGGTTCATGTAATCGAGGAACTGCGCAAACTCGAAGGGCTGGAGAAGTGCCCGATACGATTCGAAGACTAGGCGAGCAGCCGGCGTAGTTCGGCAAGCACTGGCGCGGTGTCCGGACGCACGCCGCGCCACAGGAAGAACGCTTCGCCAGCCTGCTCGGCGAGCATGCCCAGGCCGTCCATCGTCACGCCGCCCTGATCGGCCGCCCAGCGACAGAACGAGGTCGGCTCCTTGCCGTACATCATGTCGTAGCACAGGGTCTTGCCCGGTTCGATCAGGCTGCCGGCAATCGGCGGTACATCGCCCGACAGACTGGCCGACGTGGCGTTGACAATCAGGTCCACCGGCTCACGCAGCCAACCGAAACCACTCGCCGACACCGGGCCGAGATCAGTGAACAATTCACACAACAATTCGGCTTTTTCCACCGTGCGGTTGGCGATGATCACCGACGCCGGTTGTTCGGCCAGCAGTGGCTCCAGCGCACCCCGCACCGCACCGCCAGCCCCCAGCAACAGGATGCGTTTGCCGCGCAGGCTGAATCCAGCGTTGACCGTCAGGTCACGGACCAGTCCAGCGCCGTCGGTGTTATCGCCCAACAGGCTGCCGTCCGCTTGCTTGCTCAAGGTGTTGACCGCACCTGCCCGTTGCGCGCGAGGGGTCAGCTGATCGGCCAGGCGATAGGCTTCTTCCTTGAATGGCACCGTCACGTTGGCGCCGCGACCTTCGCGGAAAAATGCCCGGGCACAGCCGGAAAAATCATCCAGTGGCGCCAGCAAGGTCTGGTAATCGAGTTGCTGGGCGGTCTGCTCGGCGAACAGGCGATGGATCAATGGCGACTTGCTATGGCCAATCGGGTTACCGAAAACTACGTACTGATCCATCTCACAACCTCTGGGTAAGCGCCTTCAGGTTCGCTATTAAACAGTGCCTGCCAACCAGTCCCGGTCCTGCAGGAAGTACTCGGTCAAGCGTGCCTCTTCACTGCCGGGCTCGGCTTTCCAGTCATAGCCCCAACGCACTTGCGGCGGCAGCGACATGAGGATCGACTCGGTGCGCCCGCCCGATTGCAGGCCGAACAATGTGCCACGGTCGTAAACCAGGTTGAACTCGACATAACGCCCGCGACGAAATTCCTGGAATTCACGCTGTTGCGCGGTGAAGGCTTGGGCCTTGCGTCGCTGCACGATCGGCAGGTAAGCGTCGATGTAGGCATCGCCAATGGCGCGCATGAAGGCAAAGCTGGTATCGAAGTCCCACTCGTTCAGGTCATCGAAGAACAGACCGCCAATGCCGCGAGGCTCGTTGCGATGCTTGATGTGGAAATAGCTGTCGCACCAGTCCTTGTAGCGGCTGTAGACGTCTGCCCCGAACGGCGCACAGGCCTGAGCGGCGACACGGTGCCAATGCACGCAGTCTTCTTCATTGCCGTAGTAAGGGGTCAGGTCGAAGCCGCCGCCAAACCACCAGACCGGCTCTTCGCCTTCTTTTTCGGCGATGAAAAACCGCACGTTGGCGTGGGACGTCGGCACATGGGGATTGTGCGGATGAATCACCAGCGACACGCCGAGGGCTTCAAAGCCACGCCCAGCCAATTCAGGCCGATGCGCGCTGGCGGAAGGGGGCAAACCGCTGCCGAAGACGTGAGAAAAGTTGACCCCGCCTTTTTCGATGAGCGCGCCATTTTCGATCACCCGCGTGCGACCGCCACCGCCGGCAGGCCGGGTCCAGGCGTCTTCGACAAAACGAGTGCCGCCGTCTTCGGTTTCCAGTGCAGCACAAATGCGGTCTTGCAGGTCGAGCAGGTAGGCTTTAACGGCCTCGGTGCGGGTAGTCATGGCATCACCTTGAATCGGGCAAAGCTACGTGGCGCCCGCACGGAGCGGCGGCCAACGCAAATGGGCGCGTAGCATACCACTGCACCCACACCTGCCGCAGTTGACGAAGGTCAAGCTTAGGAGTCCGATAGACCCCCTACGCAAAACCACCCAAGGAGAGTGCAGATGGCCAAACGTATCCAGTTCAGCGCCCATGGCGGCCCCGAAGTACTTGAGTACGTGGATTATCAGCCCGCCGAGCCAGGCCCGCATCAAGTCCGGGTGAGTAACAAGGCGATCGGCCTGAACTTCATCGACACCTATTTCCGCAGCGGTCTCTATGCGCCTCCGGCCTTGCCGTCGGGCCTCGGTGCGGAAGGCGCCGGCGTGGTCCAGGCGGTGGGCAGCGAAGTCACCCGGTTCAAGGTCGGTGATCGCGTGGCTTATGGCAGCGGCCCGCTGGGCGCCTACAGCGATGTACACGTGCTACCCGAAGCCAACCTGGTGCATCTGCCGGACGCTATCAGTTTCGAGCAGGCCGCCGGGGTGATGCTCAAGGGCCTGACGGTGCAGTACCTGTTGCGTCAGACTTATGAACTCAAGGGCGGCGAAACCATCCTGTTCCACGCCGCAGCCGGGGGCGTCGGCTCGCTGGCCTGCCAATGGGCCAAGGCGCTCGGGGTGAAACTGATCGGCACCGTCAGCTCGCCGGAAAAGGCCGCACTGGCCAAGGCCAACGGCGCTTGGGCGACCATCGACTACAGCCACGAAAACGTTGCACAACGAGTGCTGGAACTGACCGATGGGCAGAAATGCCCGGTAGTTTACGACGGTGTCGGCAAAGACACCTGGCTGACCTCCCTCGACAGCACTGCGCCCCGTGGCCTGCTGGTGAGCTTCGGCAATGCCTCCGGTGCCGTTGACGGCGTTAACCTGGGGATTCTGGCGGCCAAAGGCTCGCTGTACGTCACTCGCCCGACGCTGGCGACCTACGCCAACAACGCCGACAACCTGCAGCGCATGGCCGATGAGCTGTTCGAGATGATCATCAGTGGCCAACTGAAGGTGGATATCAGCCAGCGCTATTCGCTGGCCGACGCGGCCAAGGCGCAGGCAGAGTTGTCGGCGCGGCGCACTACCGGCTCGACCATTCTCCTGCCCTGAAATAAGCCGCTTTCGCTGGCGCTCACCTGCCAGCGAAGAGCGGCAAGCGGTGTCAATCCGGGCGCACCACGTGCCCGGTGGCCAGGTCGCGAATCACGCTCGGATTCTTGCGCCCACCGAGGCTGCCGCCCAGCACCAGGTCGACTTCACCACGGAAGTACTGCTCGACCCGCAGACGCGTGCGCGCCGCCGGACGGCCCTGCGGGTTGGCGGAAGTCGATACCAGCGGCCCGACCAGCGAACACAGGTCGCGCACCTGCGGGTGATCGCTGACGCGCAAGGCGACGGTTTCGTGCACACCCGTGATCCATTGCGGCAGCATGTTCTGATGCGGGACCAACCAGGTGTTGGGGCCTGGCCAGGTGCTGGCCATGCGATCCATCCACAGTTCAGGGAAATCCTCGAACAGGAAATCGAACTGACGGATATTATCGGCCACCAGGATCAAGCCCTTTTCAACCGAGCGCCCCTTGATCGCCAGCAGACGATAGACCGCTTCTTCGTCCCAGGGGTCGCAACCCAGCCCCCAGACAGCTTCCGTTGGATAGGCAATCACCGCCCCTGCGCGAATTCCTCGTGCGGCTTGCTGCACACGCCACCTGTTGACCATGATCGACTCTCCAAATTAAGGCTGTGCGCAGTTTACCCATCTTCCCTGTAAAGCCCAGCGTCTGAACCTAGCTTAGGCGGGCAAACCAGCGTCCGCCTTCACACACGGCGCGCCCATCCATCTCAAGCTCGGTCAGGGCCGCCAGCACTTTCGGCAATGTCCAGCCGCAGGCGTCAGCCAAGGCTTCGCTGGTATGCGGTGCAGCAATCAGCAAACAGAGCAGGGGATGATCGAGAGCCACGGCCGGTTGCGCGGGCACCGCCAGGTTTTGCCAGCCCCGTAGCCCTTCGAGAATGTGCTCGATGGTTTCCACCAGCACCGCGCCATCACGAATTAGCTGGTGACAGCCTCGGGCGACCGGGTGATGGATGGAGCCCGGGATGGCGTAGACCTCGCGCCCCTGTTCAGCAGCAAGCCGTGCAGTAATCAAAGAACCACTGGCGACACTGGCCTCCACCACCAGCACCCCGAGGGACAAACCACTGATGATCCGGCATACGTTTTACCAAGTGATTTTTGATCGAGGTCGCCGAAGGTTCGGGGACTTGTACCCGTGCCTTTGGGGAGCAGAAGGGCAACCGGCCACGGATATGTCCTTTTAGAGCGGGATTCCATTCGTTTGGTATATTTGGGCTATCGCAGAAAAAAGGCTCACTATGGACACCAGAGAAAGCATCCGGCTATACATAGTTAAGAACGGCACAACGGTCAGCCGTTTCCGATCTTGGGAAAGTGCAGCAGAGAGTGAAAGAAAAGGATTACTACGGCAGCATCTCCCATCCGGGTATTCAAACTGGTTTGCCATATTGGAAAATAAATCAATCTGGTGGATTTACTCTGACTCATCTGACGGAGGTGTTTGGAGTAGTGAGGGTGTGGTTGTAACAGGATGCTGGATAGACTATGACCAGACTCTGGCTCGTACTATTTATGACTTGTGCTATCCTGTTATATTAACCCCGTATAAAACTAAGTAATGGAATTCAGCATATTGGAGGCCATATGAACTTGACGCAATTCTTTAAAATACTTGGTTCGCCACTTAAAAACCCTCGGTGGTCTTGGGGCGGAATACGCGACGATGGAGCAGTTATTCTACGTGTATGGCAGGATAGAAAAGTAAAGCGTGACACCACCCATTATATGCAGCTCTCGCACTTGCAAAAATACGGTGAGGGTCAGGACAACCTCGGTTATATGGAGCGTCTTAGCCATATTGAGCTTATTAAGGGGGGAGCTAAGTGCTATATGGTAATGTGTCTCGCAAAAAACTCCAACGCGACGCCAAGGGAAATTCTAAGCTTCAATAAGGATGATTTATTTCTAGGGGGAGAGTTGATAGAGATTGAATCGGATTGGTTTATAGCAATTGCTGGAAAGGTTTCGGCGATTGACTTTATTAGCTGATTAATGTGGTTCTAGGGAAGAATCGCGGGTGGGTACGTGTGTCTTCTTACTATAAAGATATCTTCTTTATTTACTCAAAAAGCCTTTGGGCTTTTCTCGCTTTTTAATTCCAGAATTGCCTTCGAAGAAGGCTACGCCTTTGATCTTCTCAGGCAAATCTGGTCTTCCTCGTTTTTATCAAAAAAAACAAGTAAAGCCTGACCTGATTTGCTACTTTCTCAGGGCTTAAATTCAGTGATACTCAGTTTAAGCTTTGAACACTATAGTGGCTAACAAGCTATCATCGCCACACTGGAACCCTGTTCAACATATATCGCTATATGGCTGGCGGGTCGAAGAATTTCCAGTATCCCCATTCTATTCCTCTTAGGCTACGCAACGGAACAATCTCTTGAATTTCCAACATTGCTTACAGGAGTTAATACTGATTTTCTTATAGTTATTGAGTTTTTACAGCAGAAGGGACTTGAAGAGTTAAAATTATATGATATAACTTTAATTACAAGTTGATACTGCTGTCATCAGTGTCAACGCCGAACTCTAAATGCTAACTACATTTGGGGTTCACCTTTTTACAAGCTACCATTTAATTCCGTAATGTCAAATTAAAGACAATAAAAACCCGCTCTATGGCGGGTTATTTATTGCGGGTTAGCTATAAGATTTTCATACAGGGTATTTAGCCTTATTGCGTTATTACGTACCTCGTCATATTCCTCCCGTGGCAACTCCCCTTTTTTATAAAGAGGCTTAACTATTTTTGTGAAATATAAGACCTCAATATTTCTTGCCACTTTAACCTGCTCAACGTTACTCCAATCAATTTTTATTTCTTCATAGGCCATAATGATTCCTCCATTTTAGTATCCATAATACCAATACCATGTATTTTTCGATTTTCAAGGGCTAAAACGAAAGAATTATCAGGATGGCTTTTTTCTTATTTCTTGCTTTGCTTTTGCTCTTGCTTTTAAGCCCGTCAGGGCTGGGGTATTAGGGGGTATCCCCCTAACAAGTAGGAAGGCGAAGCCGTCAACCCGAAGGGTTGTCCTATCTTGAATACCTTATAATAACCAGAGTAGTTGAAGTTATTTAAATTCGTGGTAAAACATACATATCAACAGTACATTTTATCATGGCAAAAATCAAAAACTGGACAGTGATATCGCAACGAGTTAAAGAAAGACAAGACGGATTAGTTGCTTATTCAAAATACTTGCTGGATGAAAAGCATAAGAACCATGCAAAAAATGAAACCCGTATAGTGCCATTGCATGGCAAAATTAGTGAGTTTGTGAAAGGTGCCATATGTGAAACATTGGACTTTGATATGTCCAATAAAAAGGGTGGTAGAAAGGTTGAATCATATGCACAAAGCTTTGTGCTGGGTTTGCCTGATACAGTGCGAAAACCCACCGATGAACAATGGAAGAAAATTTCGGCTGATATGATTAGGGCAGCTCATAAGCACTTAAAACCTGATGAACCTGTTAATGACTTTGGCAGGAATTGTTTTTCAAACCTACACGACCAAAATAAACCCCATATGAACCTTTTAATTCCACGCATATACAAGGGGGAAAGACTAGATAAGCTGGATAAAAAGGGAATGATAGTGGCGTTAAAACAAGAATTTAATGCGTCTGTTATGAAGCATTGTAGTATCAACTATGATAATTATAAGCCGGTGAATACAAGCCGTGGCAAAAGATTGGAAAGCTGGAAGCTTGAACAGCAAAAACTTAGAGACGAACAGGAAAAGTCCATCAAATTAAAAACAGAGGCTGCTGGTGCGGCTCAGGAAGCCGCCAGCCAGATATTGCTGGCCCAGCAATCCAGAATTTCAGCACAGGAAGCCACAGCAACCGCTAGAATGGCCAAGGCTGATGCTGATCGCTCGATCTCACTCTTGAATGAGATGAAAGGATTGTTTACTCAATTTAAAATATCATTAACCGAGTGGATTAAAAGCATTAAGACCGATGACCCTATTATGGAGGAGCTGAATAAAGTCGAGGTTATCGAACGAGCTGAAAATATTCAAAAACACCCGACGTATGACGATGAAATAGAAATGGTTATGTTTAGTTCGATAGAGCAGGCTGAGGTAGAGGCTGAGCCTTATACGGCTGAAAATAAGCCCATATCAAGCAAGGTGCGAAGAAAAAGAAAATACACCTTGTGACCAATTTTATACTGACAAATCAAACATATCTTGTAGGTCGGTTAAGTTCCACGCTTTTAAAATCTGTTTTTTAGGTAAAAATGCACTTGTATGGATTAACTCCTCGTTGGTGTCGCCAACAACTCTTGCGATTTTCAACTGACTGAGGGTTGACTGCTTATGATGCTCGGCATAAAAGACGATATCATTTTCCTTAAAGAAAGTATTGATTTTGGCTCTACCTTCCTCAGTCATGAACAAATCGATGATAGTCTTATAGTCGTCAATGTTTATAGCAGCACTAGGGCTGGCCGCTTCTAAGGCTTCGATTTCTTGGGTAAGTTCTTCTATTTTGGTCTCGACCTCGGAAAGCTGTTGCATCACTGGGAGTGGAATTTTCCCACTGAAAGCCCTAATACTGATAGATAAATTTTCGTAGGTCGTCCTAAGTTGCCCTAATTCGGCTGACTTTTGCTCAACTTGAGCATTGGTATCAATCGAAGAAGGTCGCCTCAATAAACCACTAAATTGAACATTTAGGCGGTTATTTTTTCCTGCCTCCCCCTCATCAATATCTAAAAGGCTCCAAACATCTGACACTTTTTTAAGCTTTTCAAGACCTTTCAGAAGTAGTCCGAAAATATACTCAAAGCGAATGTTATCAGTGCCACATTCTCTTGGATTTAACCGTTTAGTATTACATTTGAAATACGGGTAAATCTTTCCTTTGTAGCGGCTACCTCTGTGGTCATAATAGAGTTTACCGCCACAAGAAAAACAAAAAATCTGATTTTTGAAGATATTGAAATCCTGCTCGGTTCTTCTTCCATTATAATTTTTTGCTTTACGCTCCTTCATCTTGTCGATTACTTGATAAAAGAGAGCCGGAGATATCAGTTGAGGATAATAATTTTCAATAAAACCGGTGGGAATTTTCTTGGCTTTCCCATTTATATATTCCATTCTATTAGTGGCAAGGCAGCCAATAACTGATTTGCTGGAAATTAGTTTAGTAACAGTGGCGTTGTGCCACACTTTCTTCGAGTACTGATTGACTTTTTTAACTGCGGTATTCAGGCCGTAAATCAAAAGAGATTCAAAGAGCCTGTTGATTTCTTTTTGCTCATCTTCGTCAATAGTAAACTGACCATTTACAACGCGAAGCCCATAAGGAATTGAGTTCCCTTTCGTAATAATTATTCCACCGCTTTTGGCCTTTTCGCGGCGTTTCTTCCACGATGATAAGAGGCGGTTCGATTTGGTTTCGCTTTCCTCATTTGCTCGCTTAGCGATAAGACTAATCATCAAAAGGTTTTCAAAGTCTTTTGATGGGTCGTTGTAGGAGTAGGTTTTCTGGTCGGTGGTGGTGTAGATATTGATCCCTTTCTTCAAGATGCCTTGAAGCAATTCCACGCCGTCCAGCACCCGTTGCCGGGTGATCCGGTCGATAGATTCGACGACAAGGTAATCACCCTTCTGGATGCCCCCTTGCTCGATACGGTTGAGGATCTCCTTAAACTTGCCTGTCTTCGCATTGTCGCCCCGGAACGCAGACTTGCCACGGTCGTAGACCACTTCGGCAATGGCCATGCCTATGGTGTGCTCGAACAATTCAAGGGCCGTGAATTGACGATCTTCGCTATCGCCAGTCTGCTGGACTGCTCTGGAATAGCGTATGTAGGCGTAGGCGGCGGGCATCAAGGTGACTCCAAATTTCACTCGGAGAAATATACCATGGGATTATGATCCGGTTGCGCCGAGGGAAGTTGCCGGCATGCGGCCCAGCATCGAGCGGGAATTCGGAAATCACTGCACTGCCTTGGGCGATCATCATCTCGGCCAGACGCCGATTACGCTGTGGATAAAATTTTTCCAGGCCGGTGCCCAGCACCCCAATCGTTTGACCGCCCACATCCAGCGCGGCTTGATGCGCTGCCGCATCAATCCCCAGGGCCAAGCCGCTGGTGATGACAAAACCGGCACCCGCCAGACTGCGGGAAAACGCCGCGGCGGTATCCATGCCCGGCCTGGACGCGCGTCGACTGCCGACCATCGCCAGTTGCGGTTTTTCCAGGATGGTCGGATCGCCAGCGACGAACAACAACGGCGGCGGATCGCTGATTTCGGCCAGCAATGCGGGGTAACCGGGCTGGTCGAACATCAGTAAATGCTGGCCTTCGCGCTCAAGCCAGGCCAGGGCATGCTGGGCGCTGTCGCGCACCAGCGGACTACGTCGGGCCTCGGCGCAACATGCCGGCAGGCCCAGGGATCGCCAGGCATTGGCCGGCGCACTGAGGGCTTTGGATGCTGAACCGAAGGCTTCGAACAGTTTGAGATAACGTCGCTGCCCCAGTTCCGGCAGGCAATGCAAACGCAGGCGAGCTTCAAGTTCGGCCGGGGATATCGGCGAATTTTCAGGGCAGGGCATAGGATCATCCTTGATCGTAAGTGGTCCCGCTTTAGCAGGAATAAGCTGTGGATAACTCTGTTGGTAACTTGTTGAGGGCTTTACCGCGAATGCCGCCAGGTACAAAGCCGCAGGGCGACTAATGATTCACTCATGCAGTGAATCCCTTTATCATGTCCGTTCGCATAAAACGCCAGGGCCCGCCGGGCTCGCTCCTGTCGGGGGCGACGTTTTATAACGGTGGCCTCGGCCCTGACCCAACTTCACACGTGCAGCTATTACGCTTATGGCCATTTTGAACATCCTCGAATTTCCCGACCCGCGCCTGCGAACGATCGCCAAACCGGTGGCCGTAGTGGACGATGAAGTGCGGCAGTTGGTCGATGACATGTTTGAAACAATGTATGAAGCTCCGGGCATCGGCCTCGCGGCGACCCAGATCAACGTGCACAAGCGCATCGTGGTCATGGACCTGTCCGAAGATCGCAGCGAACCGATGGTGTTCATCAACCCCGAGTTCGAAACCCTGACCGACGAGATGGAGCAGTACCAGGAAGGCTGCCTTTCGGTACCGGGCTTTTACGAAAACGTCGACCGTCCGCAAAAGGTCAAGATCAAGGCTCTGGATCGCGACGGAAAGCCCTACGAGCTGATTGCCGAAGGCCTGCTGGCGGTGTGCATCCAGCACGAATGCGACCACCTCAACGGCAAGTTGTTCGTCGACTACCTATCCACGCTCAAACGCGACCGGATCAAGAAGAAGCTGGAAAAGCTCCACCGCCAGAACGCTTGACTCCTTTCTTCCAAAGGCTTGCTGCGGCAAGCCTTTTTCTTTTGTGAGATCCCCCGATGCGCATCGTTTTTGCCGGCACCCCCGAATTCGCCGCCGAACACCTCAAGGCCCTGCTCGACAGCCCGTACGAAATCGTCGCGGTCTACACCCAACCGGATCGCCCGGCGGGTCGCGGGCAAAAGCTGATGCCAAGCCCGGTCAAGCAACTGGCGCTGGAAAACAATATTCCGGTGCTGCAGCCGCCGACCCTGCGCAACGCCGATGCCCAGGCCGAACTGGCTGCGCTCAAGCCCGACTTGATGGTGGTGGTGGCCTACGGCCTGATCCTGCCGCAAGTGGTGCTGGATATTCCGCGCCTGGGCTGCATCAACAGCCACGCCTCGCTGCTGCCACGCTGGCGCGGTGCGGCGCCGATCCAGCGCGCCGTCGAAGCCGGTGACGCAGAAAGTGGCGTCACCGTGATGCGCATGGAAGCCGGTCTGGACACTGGGCCGATGCTGCTCAAGGTCCACACCCCAATTACTGCCCAAGACACTGGCGGCAGCTTGCACGACCGCCTCGCCGAAATGGGCCCGCCAGCTGTGCTCCAGGCAATTGCCGGGCTGGCTGCCGGCACCCTGCAAGGTGAAGTGCAGGACGATAGCCTGGCCACCTACGCCCACAAATTGAACAAGGACGAAGCGCGCATTGACTGGAGCCGTCCGGCCGTCGAGCTGGAGCGACTGGTCCGGGCTTTCAATCCATGGCCGATCTGCCACAGCACACTCAACGGCGAAGCGTTGAAAGTGCTCGCCGCCACCTTGGCCGACGGCAAAGGCACCCCCGGCGAAATCATCGGCGCCAGCAAGGACGGCCTGCTGGTTGCCTGCGGCGAACAGGCGCTGTGCCTGACTCGCCTGCAACTGCCCGGCGGCAAGGCCCTGAACTTCAGCGACCTGTTCAACAGCCGGCGCGAAAAATTCGCTGTCGGCACCGTCCTTGGCCAAGCGGTGGACGCGCAATGAACCCGCGTCTGGCCGCCGCCAAGGCACTGACTGCCGTGCTCAACGGCAAAGCTTCGCTCAACAGTTCGCTGCCGACCCAGCTGGACAAGGTCGAAGACCGCGATCGCGGTTTCACCCAGGACCTCGCTTTCGGCACCGCGCGCTGGCAGCCACGCCTGTCGGCGCTGGCGGCCAAGCTGCTGCAAAAGCCCTTCAAGGCCGCTGATACCGATGTCGAGGCGCTACTGCTGGTCGGCTTGTATCAGTTGCTCTACACCCGTGTTCCGGCCCATGCCGCCATCGGCGAAACGGTTGGCTGCGCCGACAAGCTGAAAAAACCGTGGGCAAAAGCCCTGATCAACGCCGTCCTGCGCCGCGCCCAACGTGAGAGTGAAGCGCTGTTGGCAGAACTGGAGCACGATCCGGTAGTGCGCACCGCCCATCCGCGCTGGCTGCAGAAGTCGCTCAAGGCCTTCTGGCCCCAGCAATGGGAGGCCATCTGCGCGGCCAACAATGCGCACCCGCCGATGATTTTGCGGGTCAATCGTCGCCATCATTCCCGCGACGCTTACCTCGCCCTGTTGAACCAGGCCGGTGTTGCCGCACAACCCTGCGTATTCAGCCAGGACGGCATCGTCCTCGACACGCCAGGCGACGTGCGCAGCCTGCCGGGCTTCAGCGAAGGCTGGATCAGTGTGCAAGACGAAGCCGCGCAACTGGCGGCCGATCTGCTCGATCTGGCACCCGGCCAACGCGTGCTGGATGCCTGCTGCGCCCCGGGCGGCAAGACCTGCCATATTCTTGAAGTTGAACCGGCGCTGGCCGGCGTGGTGGCAGTGGACCTCGAAGCCAAACGCCTGCTGCGGGTACGGGAAAACCTCGATCGCCTACGCCTGGATGCCGAGCTGATCGCCGCCGACGGCCGCGACACTCAGGCCTGGTGGGACGGCAAACCGTTCCAGCGGATCCTGCTCGATGCGCCGTGCTCGGCCACCGGGGTGATTCGCCGTCACCCGGACATCAAGCTGACTCGCCAACCCGACGACATCGCCGCGCTGGCCACTCTGCAGGGCGAGTTGCTCGACGCCATGTGGAAGACTCTCGAGGTGGGCGGCATCCTGCTGTACGCCACCTGCTCGACGCTGCCCACCGAAAACACCGAAGTGATCGAGGCGTTTCTCGCCCGCACCCCGGGTGCCCGCGAGCTGGATATCGCCAGCCAGGCCGGTATCAAGCAGCCCCATGGTCGCCAGTTGCTGGCACAAGAGGGTGGTCATGACGGGTTCTATTACGCCAAGCTGATCAAGATCGCCGCCGCGCGCGGTTAAACGATTCCAAGGGAGTGACTGGATGAAAATCATCATCCTCGGCGCAGGGCAGGTGGGCGGATCGCTGGCGGAGCATCTGGCCAGCGAAGCCAATGACATTACTGTGGTCGACACCGACGGCGAACGCCTGCGCGACCTCGGCGATCGCCTCGACATCCGCACCGTGCAAGGTCGCGGATCGCTGCCTACCGTGTTGCGCTCGGCCGGTGCCGACGACGCCGACATGCTGGTGGCGGTGACCAACAGCGACGAAACCAACATGGTCGCCTGCCAGGTGGCCCACACCCTGTTCCACACCCCGACCAAGATCGCCCGGGTCCGCGAAGCGTCCTACCTGACCCGCGCTGACCTGTTCGACAACGACGCGATTCCAGTGGACGTGCTGATCAGCCCGGAACAGGTCGTGACCAACTACATCAAGCGTCTGATCCAACACCCCGGCGCCCTGCAGGTCATCGACTTCGCCGAAGGCAAGGCGCAGTTGGTGGCGGTCAAGGCCTATTACGGCGGGCCGCTGGTAGGTCAGCAATTGCGTCAGTTGCGCGAACACATGCCCAACGTCGACACTCGGGTTGCCGCGATCTTCCGTCGCGACCGGCCGATCCTGCCGCAAGGCGATACGGTGATCGAAGCGGACGACGAAGTATTCTTCATCGCTGCCAAAGCGAATATTCGCGCAGTCATGAGCGAAATGCGCCGCCTCGACGAAAGCTACAAGCGCATCGTCATTGCCGGCGGTGGACAGATTGGCGAGCGCCTGGCCGAGGCCATCGAGAGTCGCTACCAGGTCAAGATAATCGAGATGAGCCCGGCGCGTTGCCGCTACCTGTCGGACACCCTCGACAGCACCGTGGTATTACAGGGCAGCGCGTCGGACCGTGACTTGCTGCTGGAAGAGAACATTGCCGACGCCGATATCTTCCTTGCACTGACCAACGACGATGAAGCCAACATCATGTCGTCGCTGCTGGCCAAGCGCCTGGGAGCGAAGAAGGTGATGACCATCATCAACAACCCTGCCTATGTCGACCTGATCCAAGGCGGCGATATCGATATCGCCATCAGCCCGCAACTGGCGACCATCGGCACCCTGTTGGCACACGTACGCCGCGGCGATATCGTCAGCGTGCACTCATTGCGCCGCGGCGCGGCTGAGGCCATCGAGGCGATTGCTCACGGCGACGCGAAGTCCAGCAAGGTGATCGGCAAGGCCATCGAAAACATCGCATTGCCGCCGGGTGCCACCATCGGCGCGATCATTCGTGACGAAGAAGTGCTGATCGCCCACGACGACACGGTGATCGAAGCCGGCGATCACGTGATTCTGTTCCTTGTGGATAAAAAGCACATCCGCGATGTGGAGAAGCTGTTCCACGTGGGCTTGAGCTTTTTCTGACAATCACCAGGAGGTTTTCAGATGCTGGAGTCGCTGGAAAAGATGCTTGCCAAGGGTGTGGATAACTCCCTGCTGCGCTTCGGTCTGGGTAAGGGTTATCTGGACCTGAAGGACTACACCAAGGCCGCCGAACATCTGCGCAAGTGCGTCGAGTTCGATCCGAAATATTCGGCGGCGTGGAAGCTGCTGGGCAAGGCGTTGCTGGGCTTGGAAGATCATGCGGCGGCGCGCCGGGCCTGGGAGCAGGGGATCAGCGCGGCGCAGGCCCACGGTGACAAGCAGGCAGAGAAAGAGATGGCGGTGTTCCTCAAGAAACTCGACCGCCACCTCTAGGCACTGATTTCAGTACCAGCGTTCTTCACCCGGCGGACGCTTCTTGAAGCGCTTCATGCTCCACATGTACTGGCTCGGATAGGCCCGCACATAACGCTCAACCACCTTGCTCATCGCGGCACAGGACGTCTCGGTATCGGTGCTGTACATGTCTTCGGGGGCCGCTTCGAGGATCACTTTGTAGCCTGAGCCGTCGGGCAGGCGCAGGGCATGCAGGAACACCCCGACCGCCTTGCCACCGGCCAGCATGTTCGGCACGAACTTGCTGGTCAGGGCCTGGGTGGCGAAGAAGGGCACGAAGATCCCGGCGGACTCGGCCGGCTCCGGATCAGCCGGAATACCCACGGCGCCACCTTTGCGCACTTCCTTGATCACGCTGAGAATACCTTCCTTGGTGGACGCTGCCACCCGATTGCCCAACTGCACCCGCTGCTTGCGCAGCAGTTCATCCACCGCCTTGAGCTTGGGCGGACGGTAGAAAATGATCGGCTTGCACTGGCTGCAATAGAAGTGATTGAGCACTTCCCAGTTGCCCAGGTGACTGGTGATGCCCACCACGCCTTTACCCGACGCCAAGGCGTCCTTGAGCACGTCCAGGCCTTCGACTTCACGCACCAGGTCAATCGAACGCTGGGCCGGCCAGATCCACGCACAGGCACTTTCGGTCAGGGATTTGCCGATGTCCTTGAGGCTTTGGCCCACCAGACGCTCACGCTCGGCGGGGTCCATCTCGGGAAAACATTTGGCGAGGTTGATGCGCACCACGTCGCGGGAACGGTTGGGGGTTTTCCACATCACCCAGCCAATCGCCGAACCGACCGCCTGCACGGCCCGCCACGGAAGCAGGGCAAACAACCGCAGAGCGCCCACCAGCAAGGCGCCTTTAAACTTATCCACAGGTCACTCCTGTTGTCTGAATCCTGTTGCGAGCCGACTATTCTAACCGCCCGCCGCCAACTCGGCGTAACGATCACAATCGAGCGTGTGGTCCATGACCATGCCCGAGGCCTGCATCAGGGCATAACAGATGGTCGGACCGACGAAGGTGAAGCCGGCCTTTTTCAGCCCGCGACTCATTTCCACGGCGACCGGGGTGACGGCCGGTACCTGGGTGCGGTCCTGGAAATGATTGACCGTCGGCACCCCGCCAACAAACGACCAGAGAAACTCCACCGGATCCTCCAGCGCCAACCAGGCCTGGGCGTTGCGGCGCGCGGCCTTGAGCTTCAGGCGGTTGCGGATGATCCCGGGGTCGAGCATCAGATCGTCGATTTCAGCATCGCTCATCTGCGCCACACGTTGCACATCGAAGCCGTACAACACTTCCCGATAGCGCTCGCGCTTCTTCAGCACGGTGATCCAGGACAGACCGGCCTGGAACCCTTCGAGCAAAAGCAACTCGAACAAGCGCTGCGCGTCGCGTAGCGGCACGCCCCACTCCTGATCGTGATAAGCCATGTACAGCGGATCTTCGGAACACCAAAAGCAGCGTGGCATAAGGCTCCAGGGGGCGTGCGCACGAACGAATCGGGTATACTCCCGCTCTTTAAATCGCAGCCCAAGAAACAGGTGAATTTCGTGAGCCAGCCTACGCCAGCCGTGCGTACCTTCCAAGACTTGATCCTCGCCCTCCAGCAATACTGGGCCGAGCAAGGTTGTGTGGTACTTCAGCCCTACGATATGGAAGTAGGCGCCGGCACTTTCCATACCGCCACGTTCCTGCGCGCCATCGGCCCGGAAACCTGGAACGCCGCTTATGTGCAGCCCAGTCGTCGCCCGACTGACGGCCGCTACGGCGAAAACCCTAACCGTCTGCAGCACTACTACCAGTTCCAGGTAGTTCTGAAGCCGAACCCGGACAACTTCCAGGAGCTGTACCTGGGTTCCCTCAAGCACGTGGGCCTCGACCCGCTGGTGCACGATATCCGTTTCGTCGAAGACAACTGGGAATCGCCGACCCTGGGCGCCTGGGGCCTGGGCTGGGAAGTCTGGCTCAACGGCATGGAAGTGACCCAATTCACTTACTTCCAGCAAGCGGGCGGCATCGAGTGCTATCCGGTGACCGGCGAAATCACCTACGGCCTGGAACGCCTGGCCATGTACCTGCAGGGCGTGGACTCGGTCTACGACCTGGTCTGGGCTGACGGCCCGATGGGCAAGGTTACCTACGGCGACGTGTTCCACCAGAACGAAGTGGAGCAGTCGACCTACAACTTCGAGCACGCCAACGTCGAAAAACTGTTCGAACTGTTCGATTTCTACGAAAGCGAAGCCAAGCGTCTGATCGAGCTGGATCAACCGCTGCCGCTGCCAAGCTATGAAATGGTGCTGAAGGCTTCGCACACCTTCAACCTGCTGGATGCGCGCCGAGCGATCTCGGTGACCGCGCGTCAGCAATACATTCTGCGTGTGCGCACCCTGGCGCGTTCCGTTGCGCAAGCCTACCTGCTGGCTCGCGCCAAGCTGGGCTTCCCGATGGCGACCCCGGACCTGCGTGATGAAGTACTGGCCAAGCTGGAGGCTGCACAATGAGTGCTCTGGATTTTCTGGTTGAACTGGGCACTGAAGAACTGCCACCCAAAGCCCTGAACACCTTGGCTGAGGCGTTCCTCGCCGGTATCGACAAGGGCCTGCAAGCTGCCGGCCTGAACTACGAAACCAAAACCGTTTATGCCGCCCCGCGCCGCCTGGCCGTGCTGATCACTGCACTGGCCACCCAGCAACCGGATCGCAGCATCAACCTCGACGGCCCGCCACGTCAGGCCGCGTTCGATGCCGAAGGCAACCCGACCCAAGCGGCGCTGGGCTTTGCCAAGAAGTGCGGCGTCGACCTGAGCGAAATCGATCAGAGCGGTCCAAAGCTGCGCTACAGCCAGAACATCGCCGGCAAGCCGACCGCCAGCCTGTTGCCGACCATCGTCGAAGACTCCCTGAATGACCTGCCGATCCCGAAACGCATGCGTTGGGGCGCGCGCAAGGAAGAATTCGTTCGTCCAACGCAATGGCTGGTGATGCTGCTGGGTGACCAAGTCATCGACTGCACCATCCTGGCGCAGAAAGCCGGTCGCGATTCCCGTGGCCACCGCTTCCATCACCCGCAAAGCGTGCGCATCGGTTCGCCATCCAGCTACCTGGCCGACCTGCGGGCCGCCTATGTGCTGGCCGACGCCAACGAGCGTCGCGAGATCATCAGCAAGCGCACCGAAGAACTGGCGACCCGCCAGGAAGGCACGGCTATCGTTCCGGCCAACCTGCTGGACGAAGTGACCGCGCTGGTCGAGTGGCCGGTGCCGCTGGTGTGCTCGTTCGAGGAACGCTTCCTCGATGTGCCGCAAGAAGCCCTGATTACCACCATGCAGGACAACCAGAAGTACTTCTGCCTGCTGGACGCCGACGGCAAGTTGCTGCCACGTTTCATTACCGTGGCCAACATCGAAAGCAAGGACCCGCAGCAGATCATCGACGGCAACGAGAAGGTGGTTCGTCCACGCCTGACCGACGCCGAATTCTTCTTCAAGCAAGACAAGAAGCAGAAACTCGAAGATTTCAACCAGCGCCTGCAGAACGTGGTGTTCCAGGAAAAACTCGGCAGCGTCTACGACAAAGCCGAGCGCGTTTCCAAGCTGGCCGCGTTCATCGCGCCGCACATTGGCGGCAACGCTCAATGGGCGGCGCGCGCGGGCCTGCTGTCCAAGTGCGACCTGGCGACCGAAATGGTCGGCGAGTTCCCGGAGATGCAAGGCGTCGCCGGTTACTACTACGCCCTCAATGATGGCGAGCCAGAAGACGTCGCCCTGGCACTGAACGAGCAGTACATGCCGCGCGGTGCGGGTGCTGAACTGCCAAGCACCCTGACCGGTGCAGCGGTGGCGATTGCAGACAAGCTCGACACCCTGGTCGGGATCTTCGGTATCGGCATGCTGCCAACCGGCAGCAAGGACCCGTACGCCCTGCGTCGTGCGGCCCTGGGCGTGTTGCGCATCCTGATCGACAAGAAGCTCGACCTCGATCTGACCGACGCGGTGGCCTTCGCCGTTGCTGCGTTCGGTCCGAAGGTCAAGGCCGCCGGTCTGGCTGACGCGGTCCTGGAGTTCATCTTCGACCGCCTGCGTGCGCGCTACGAAGACGAAGGCGTGGATGTTGCCACCTACCTGTCGGTACGTGCACTGAACCCGGGTTCGGCACTGGACTTCGACCAGCGCGTGCAAGCCGTGCAGGCATTCCGCCAATTGCCGGAAGCGGCTGCCCTGGCCGCCGTGAACAAGCGCGTGTCGAACCTGCTGAGCAAGCTCGAAGGCAGCGTGCCGACCACCGTCGAAGCCAAGTACTTCGACAACGCCAACGAGTTCTCGCTCTATTCGGCTATTCAGCAAGCCGACCAGGCGGTACAACCGATGGCTGCCGCTCGTCAGTATCGCGAGTCGCTGGCGCGCCTGGCCGCCTTGCGCGAGCCGGTGGATGCGTTCTTCGAAGCGGTGATGGTCAATGCCGAGGACGCCAATGTGCGCGCCAACCGCTATGCGCTGCTGGCGCGTCTGCGTGGCCTGTTCCTGGGTGTAGCCGACATTTCGTTGCTGGGGTAAGACCGTTTGAAACTGCTGATTCTCGATCGGGATGGGGTCATCAATTACGACTCCGACGCTTACATCAAATCGGTGGCGGAGTGGATTCCGCTGCCGGGCTCGATCGAGGCGATCGCGCAGTTGAGCAAGGCCGGCTGGACAGTGGCCGTGGCCACCAACCAGTCCGGTATTGCTCGTGGCTATTACGACATCGCCACCCTGGACGCCATGCACGCGCGTTTGCGCGAGTTAGTGGCCGAGCAGGGCGGCGAACTCGGCCTGATCGTCTATTGCCCGCACGGGCCTGACGAAGGCTGCGAATGCCGCAAGCCAAAACCCGGCATGTTGAAAACCATTGCCGCACATTACGACGTGTCGCTGAGCCACCTGTGGTTCGTCGGCGACAGTCTCGGTGACCTGGAGGCCGCAAAAGCCGTCGATTCTCAGCCTGTTTTGGTGAAAACCGGGAAGGGCGAGAAGACGCTGGGCAAGACCTTGCCGGCAGGTACGCTGATTTTTGACGATCTGGCGGCAATTGCCGCAGAACTTATTAACAACTAGAGCGATTCTGGCAGCCTGTCGTGGGACTGTTCAGAGCGCGCTTTTGGAAGGCGGGCACTGACCCGCAACGGTAAACGCGACCATGTCGATCTTGCAGGCAATCAGAACCTTTCTTTTTTACCTGCTGCTGGGCACCAGTTCGTTGCTGTGGTGCAGCCTGAGCTTTTTTATCGCGCCTTTCCTGCCGTTCAAGGCGCGTTATCGATTCATCAATGTCTATTGGTGCCGCTGCGCCCTGTGGCTGAGCAAAGTGTTCCTTGGCATCCACTACGAGATCAAAGGCGCTGAGAACGTCCCGCAGCAGCCTTGCGTAATCCTGTCGAACCATCAGAGCACCTGGGAGACATTCTTCCTCTCGGCTTACTTCCAGCCATTGAGTCAGGTACTCAAGCGCGAACTGCTGTTCGTGCCGTTTTTTGGCTGGGCGATGGCGATGCTGCGACCGATTGCTATCGACCGCGATAACCCGAAGGCCGCACTCAAGCATGTGGCCAAGAAGGGCGATGAACTGCTCAAGGACAATGTCTGGGTGCTGATTTTCCCGGAAGGCACCCGCGTCCCGTTTGGCACGGTTGGCAAGTTCTCTCGGGGAGGCACGGCGCTGGCGGTCAATGCTGAACTGCCGGTACTGCCTATCGCACACAACGCCGGCAAGTTCTGGCCGAAAACCGGCTGGGCGAAAAAGCCTGGGGTGATCACCGTGGTGATCGGTGAGCCCATGTATGCCGAAGGCACCGGTCCACGGGCGATTGCCGAACTGAACGACCGCGCGGCTGCGTGGAATGAGCAGACCCAGCGCGACATGGGCTCCTTGCCGCCACTCGCAACTGCGACCGAGCCACAGGCGATTTGAGTTTCTGTGGATAACCTGTGCACGGTTTTCTTTGAAATCGTTTCATTTATCACTTAAGTCTATGATTTAGATACATATTTCTTAATCTGATAAAACACGGAAAAACGTGCATAAGTTTTCGCAGTGACCCAGAAAACCGGCTTTTTAGCCGGTTTTTTTATACCCGTCCGGCGCCTTGTCTAATTGAATACACGCCCATAAAAAAGGCCAACGCAAAGCGTTGGCCTTTTTTGTACCAGCTGAGTAAACGCGGGATCAGAAATCCAGGTTCGACACGGCCAGAGCGTTGCTTTCGATGAAGTCACGACGAGGTTCGACCGCATCACCCATCAGGGTGTTGAAGATCTGGTCCGCGCCAATGGCGTCTTCAATGGTCACTTTAAGCATCCGGCGCTGGGCAGGATCCATGGTGGTTTCCCACAGCTGATCCGGGTTCATCTCGCCCAGACCTTTGTATCGTTGGATGGTGTGACGCTTGGTGCTTTCAGCCATCAGCCACTCAAGGGCTTCCTTGAACTCGGTGACCGGCTTCTTGCGCTCGCCGCGCTGGATGTAGGCACCCTCGTCGAGCAAAGTGCTCAGCTGAGCGCCCAGGGACACCACGGTCTTGTAATCGTTACTGCTGAAGAAGTCACGGTTGAAGGTGACGTAGTTCGACAAGCCATGAGAGATCAATTCGACCTCTGGCAGCCAGACGTTACGCTCGCGGTCTTCACGTAGGCTGGCTTTGTACACCAGGCCGGACTTCTCGACAGTGCGCAGACGCACTTCGTACTGGGCCAGCCATTCCTGCATGGCAGCGTGGTCGGACAGTTGCTCCATGCTCACAGGCGGCAGGTAGATGAAGTGCTCAGTCAGCTCCTGTGGGTACAGACGCGACAGGCGCTTGAGGGTCTTCATCACCAGGCGGAAGTCGTTGACCAGACGCTCTAGCGCGCCACCGGAGATACCCGGTGCGTCTTCGTTCAGGTGCAGGCTGGCATCTTCCAGGGCCGACTGCGTCATGTACTCTTCCATGGCGTCGTCGTCTTTGATGTATTGCTCTTGCTTGCCTTTCTTCACTTTGTACAACGGCGGCTGGGCGATGTAGATGTAGCCACGCTCGATCAGCTCCGGCAACTGACGGAAGAAGAAGGTCAGCAGCAGGGTACGGATGTGCGAACCGTCGACGTCAGCATCGGTCATGATGATGATGTTGTGGTAGCGCAGCTTGTCGATGTTGTATTCCTCACGGCCGATACCGCAGCCCAGCGCCGTGATCAAGGTGCCCACTTCCTGGGAAGAGATCATCTTGTCGAAACGTGCTTTCTCGACGTTGAGGATCTTGCCCTTCAACGGCAGGATGGCCTGGGTACGACGGTTGCGCCCCTGCTTGGCGGAGCCGCCAGCAGAGTCACCTTCCACAAGGTACAGTTCGGAAAGGGCAGGGTCTTTTTCCTGGCAGTCCGCCAGCTTGCCCGGCAGGCCGGCGATGTCCAGCGCGCCTTTACGACGGGTCATCTCACGGGCTTTACGCGCCGCTTCACGGGCACGTGCCGCATCGATCATCTTGCCGACAACCAGCTTGGCTTCGTTCGGGTTTTCCAGCAGGAAGTCGGAGAAGTACTTGCCCATTTCCTGTTCGACAGCGGTCTTCACTTCGGAAGACACCAGCTTGTCCTTGGTCTGGGAGCTGAACTTCGGATCCGGGACTTTCACCGAAATAATCGCCGTCAGGCCTTCACGAGCATCATCACCGGTAGTGGCGACCTTGTGCTTCTTCGCCAGGCCTTCGGCTTCGATGTAGGTGTTCAGGTTACGGGTCAGTGCGGAACGGAAACCCACCAGGTGAGTACCGCCATCGCGCTGTGGAATGTTGTTGGTGAAGCACAACAGATTCTCGTTGAAGCTGTCGTTCCACTGCAGGGCGATTTCTACGCCGATGCCGTCTTCACGCTGGATGTTGAAGTGAAACACCTGGTTGACCGCAGTCTTGTTGGTGTTCAGGTATTCAACGAACGCACGCAAGCCACCTTCGTATTTGAACAGCTCCTCCTTGCCACTGCGCTCATCCTTGAGGACGATGCCGACACCGGAGTTGAGGAAGGACAGTTCACGAATCCGCTTGGCCAGAATGTCCCAGCTGAAGTGGATGTTCTTGAAGGTTTCGCTCGAGGCCTTGAAGTGGATCTGGGTGCCGGTGGTTTCGCTGTCGCCAACGATGGCCATCGGAGCCTGTGGAACGCCGTGGACGTAGGTCTGCTCCCAGATCTTGCCGCTGCGGCGTACGGTCAGGACCAGCTCCTCGGAGAGGGCGTTCACTACCGATACACCTACACCGTGCAGACCGCCGGAAACTTTATAGGAGTTGTCGTCGAACTTACCGCCAGCGTGGAGGACGGTCATGATGACCTCGGCGGCGGAAACGCCTTCCTCTTTGTGCACGTCTACCGGGATGCCACGACCGTTGTCTCGAACGGTGATGGACTCATCCGGGTGGATGATGATGCTGATGTCGTCGCAGTAGCCAGCCAGGGCTTCGTCGATCGAGTTATCGACCACCTCGAACACCATGTGGTGCAGACCGCTGCCATCGTCTGTGTCACCAATGTACATACCGGGACGTTTGCGTACGGCATCCAGGCCTTTCAGCACTTTAATGCTCGTTGAGTCGTACGTATTTTCTTCGCTCATGCCTTCACTCCCGATGGTCGTGGGTCTGGGTGATACGGCCCTGTTCCACGTGGAACAGGGCAACTGGCGTTTCCGTCTGCCAGCCTTCCCTCAATAATTCGTGATCTACACAGGTGATAAATACCTGGCAGCGTAAGTCTTCCAGCAAACGGCAAAGCGCGCGGCGGTGTTGCTCATCCAGTTCCGACGGCAAATCATCCACCAGATAAATACATTGGCCGCGCCGGGCTTGGCTGACCAAGTGCCCTTGGGCAATTCGCAACGCACAGACCACCAGCTTTTGCTGTCCGCGAGACAGAATGTCCGCAGCATTGTGGGCGCCCAATCTAAGGCGCAAATCAGCGCGTTGTGGTCCGGCCTGGGTGTGCCCCATTTGCTGATCCCGGTGAACGGACGCAGCGAGCACGGCACTCAGCTCACGCTCTTTGTCCCAACCCCGGTAATAGCTCAGCGTCAAACCTTCGAGTTCAACGAGTTCGCTCAAAGTTTGTTCAAAGACTGGTTTCAAGGCTTTGATATAGCCGCGACGGTATTCATCAATTTCAGCGCTGGCCTGGCACAATTCTCTGTCCCAAACCGCTTGCGAAACGGCGTCAAGTGTACCATGCCGAAGCCAAGAGTTTCTCTGGCGCAGAGCCTTCTGCAGGCGCTGCCAAGTCGACATGAAACGCGGTTCCACGTGAAACACGCCCCAGTCGAGGAACTGCCGACGAATCTTCGGCGCGCCTTCCAGCAAGCGAAAGCTGTCAGGATTGATCAACTGAAGTGGCAGGATTTCTGCTAATTGCGCAGCACTGCGGGCGTTTTGCCCGTCGATGCGAATTTGAAACTCTCCTTGGCGATCCCTCGATATACCGAGCGCGCTCTGACCACCTTCGGCCAACTCGACTTGACCGAAGACAGTGCAGGCCAACTGCTCATACTGGATAACCGGCAGCAGGCGCGTGCTACGGAACGAACGGGCAAGACCGAGCAGGTGGATGGCTTCCAACACACTGGTTTTACCGCTGCCGTTGGCGCCGTACAGGATATTGATGCGGGGAGAGGGGGAGAAGGTCACCGGGTGCAGATTGCGCACCGCGGTGACCGAAACACGACTGAGGGACATCTAGCGGATACAGGACATGTTTACAGACGCATCGGCATGACAACGTAAGCCGAATCGTCGTTGTCGGACTCTTGCACCAGCGCACTGCTGTTGGAGTCCGACAGAATCAGGCGCACCTGCTCGGTGGTCATCACGCCCAGCACGTCCAGCAGATAGCTGACGTTAAAGCCGATTTCCAGCGAGCCGCCGTTGTACTCAACGCCAACTTCCTCTTCCGCCTCTTCCTGTTCCGGGTTATTGGCCTGAATCTTCAACTGACCATTGGCCAATTGCAGGCGGATGCCGCGGTACTTTTCGTTGGACAGAATTGCTGTACGGCTGAAGGCTTCACGCAGTGCCTGACGATCACCCAGTACCAGCTTGTCGCCACCTTTCGGCAGGACGCGCTCGTAGTCCGGGAATTTGCCATCGACCAACTTCGAGGTGAAGGTGAACTCGCCGGTGGTGGCGCGAATGTGATGCTGTCCCAGGACGATACTGACGTTACCGTCCGGCTCAGTGAGCAACCGCGCCAGTTCCAGGATGCCTTTGCGTGGAACGATCACCTGATGACGGTCTGGCTGACCGATGTCGGCCTGCATCGAGCACATGGCCAGGCGATGTCCATCGGTAGCCACCGCACGAATAACCCCGGCCGACACTTCAAGGAGCATGCCGTTGAGGTAATAGCGAACATCCTGCTGCGCCATGGCAAAGCTGGTGCGTTCGATCAGACGACGCAGTTTGCTTTGTTCCAGGCTGCACGTCAGCGAGCCAGGACCTTCTTCCACAGTCGGGAAGTCGTTGGCAGGCAGCGTCGACAGGGTGAAACGGCTACGGCCGGCCTTGACCACGAGCTTCTGCTCATCGACCTTGATGTCGATCAGCGCGTCGTTGGGCAGGCTTTTGCAGATGTCCATCAGCTTGCGCGCCGGCACAGTGATTTCGCCTGGCTCGGCAGGCTCTTCAAGTTGCACACGACCGACCAGTTCGACTTCCAGGTCGGTACCGGTCAGCGACAACTGCTGGCCTTCGACAACCAACAGCACGTTGGAAAGTACCGGCAAGGTCTGTCGGCGCTCGACGACGCCTGCGACCAGTTGCAGGGGTTTCAACAGGGCTTCGCGTTGAATGGTGAAATGCATGGTCTAGTCCCTTGCCTTAATAAGCTGCGCTGGTGTTCATCAAGTGGTCAATGTACGCAGCAGGTTCTTGTAGTCCTCGCGAATATCCGCGTCGGATTCCTTAAGTTCGTTGATCTTGCGGCAGGCGTGCAAAACCGTGGTGTGGTCGCGACCGCCAAACACGTCGCCGATTTCCGGCAGGCTGTGGTTGGTCAATTCCTTGGACAGGGCCATGGCCACTTGACGTGGACGGGCCACCGAACGCGAACGGCGCTTGGACAGCAAGTCGGAAATCTTGATCTTGTAGTACTCAGCGACGGTGCGCTGAATGTTATCCACAGAGACCAGCTTGTCCTGCAATGCCAGCAAGTCCTTGAGGGATTCGCGAATCAACTCGATAGTGATATCGCGACCCATGAAGTGTGAGTGGGCGATGACCCGTTTCAGGGCGCCTTCGAGCTCACGGACGTTGGAGCGGATGCGCTGGGCAATAAAGAATGCAGCGTCATGTGGCAGGTCAACTTTCGCCTGGTCAGCCTTCTTCATCAGAATGGCGACACGGGTTTCAAGTTCCGGCGGCTCGACGGCAACCGTCAGCCCCCAGCCAAACCGCGACTTCAGACGCTCTTCCAGACCTTCGATTTCTTTCGGGTAGCGGTCACTGGTGAGAATGACCTGCTGGCCGCCTTCAAGGAGGGCGTTGAAGGTGTGGAAAAACTCTTCCTGCGACCGTTCCTTGCGGGCGAAAAATTGAATGTCATCGATGAGCAGAGCATCAACCGAGCGATAGAAACGCTTGAACTCGTTGATGGCGTTCAACTGCAACGCCTTGACCATGTCTGCGACGAAGCGCTCGGAATGCAGGTACACGACCTTGGCATTCGGGTTCTTCTTTAATAGATGGTTACCCACAGCGTGCATCAAGTGAGTCTTACCCAAGCCGACACCGCCGTACAGGAACAGCGGGTTATAGCCATGCTTGGGGTTGTCCGCCACTTGCCAGGCTGCCGCACGCGCCAATTGGTTGGACTTGCCTTCGACGAAGTTCTCGAAGGTAAAGGTGCGGTTCAGATAGCTGGTGTGCTTGAGCGCACCTTCAACCTGCACGGTGCGCTGTTCCGCACGCACCGGAGCCTGTTGCGAACTGGCGCCTGCCATCGGGTCAAAGCTGTCGCGAGAAGGCTCTTCACTTTCCTCGACTACTTTTTGCGTGGACCTTTTGCTCGGTGCAGCAGGCACAGGAGTGCTGACCGGCGCAGCTGCAGCCTGGGCTTGCGAGGCCGCAGCAGCCAATGGCGCATTCGGTGCCGCGCGCGGTGCCGAGCTGCGCTTGCTACCTATTAATAAGGACAGCGCCGGCGCCATGCCGTTGCCATGCTCATCGAGCAGTTCGAGCACACGGCCCAGATACTTTTCATTGACCCAGTCGAGAACAAAGCGATTCGGTGCGTAGACACGCAACTCGTCGCCTTCGGCTTCGACCTGTAGTGGACGGATCCAAGTGTTGAATTGTTGGGCAGGCAGCTCATCGCGCAATAGCTCCACGCACTGCTGCCAAAGTTCCACTGACACGGATATCCCCTAAGTTGAAAGCCGGTGAGGCAAAAACAAGCGGCCATTGTAGCGACCGGACGCAGACTTATCCACACGTAGGTTGCTTACAGGTTCAGAAGAAACAAGGTTTTATCGGTAAAAAACACGACCAGCGGTCTGTGAATAAGCCCTGTGGATAAACCCGTCTGAGGTCTTTGTACAAGTGAGGGCAAAACTCAGTGGATAACCTGCCTGTGGATAACAGTAGATTCCATCCACACCTTATCCGCTACTGCAGCACAGGCTTGCCACTGTTTTCCACGGTAGTTGTCATTCTCTGTACAGCCCAAGATAGAAGGGCTAAGGTCACTTATCCACAGATAACGACGGGCCTAGCTTTTATAAGCTTTACAGAAAAGCTTTAAATACTTTCCTTCTTTATTTTTATATTTTGTTCGGCCGCTTTCAACGAAACGGCCCGGAAAGACCATTTAAAGGAAACGCTGGTTGGAAATTGACCTAGAGGCTTGCTTTCTCTAGAATCCCCGGTCTCTTAAAACGGGGGCCATTCCGGCCCGTTGTGGACGAACCAGGTAACACGACATGAAACGTACTTTCCAACCAAGCACTATCAAACGCGCTCGTACCCACGGTTTCCGTGCTCGCATGGCTACCAAGAACGGCCGCGCAGTCCTGTCGCGTCGTCGCGCCAAAGGTCGTGCGCGTCTGGCAGTTTGATAATCCGGTACTGGAGGTGAGTCAGGACTTCAGTCGGGAAAAGCGTTTGCTGACCCCCCGGCATTTCAAGGCAGTCTTTGACTCCCCTACCGGCAAGGTTCCGGGGAAAAATCTCCTGCTCCTTGCACGCGCCAACGATCTCGATCACCCCCGTCTAGGGCTGGTTATCGGGAAAAAGAGTGTAAAGCTCTCCGTTCAGCGCAATCGCCTCAAACGTCTGATGCGCGAATCATTTCGCCTCCACCAGGATGTTCTGGTTGGGTGGGATATCGTTATCGTCGCGCGCAAAGGTTTGGGTGACGTAGAAAACCCCGAATTGATTCAGCATTTCGGCAAACTCTGGAAGCGCCTGGCACGTAACACGCCAGTCCCAGCAGTCAAAACCGAAACTGTAGGGGTAGACAGCACCGATGCGTAAACTGGCACTCGTTCCGATCCAGTTTTATCGCTACGCCATTAGTCCTCTGATGGCCAGTCACTGTCGTTTCTACCCCAGTTGTTCCTGCTACGCGTATGAAGCCATCGAAAATCATGGCCTTCTGCGCGGTGGCTGGCTGACCTTTCGTCGTTTAGGTCGCTGTCATCCGTGGAATCCCGGTGGTTATGACCCGGTTCCACCTATCCCTACCTCCCGTTCTTCTTCGATGGCCGAGTAATCATGGATATTAAACGCACGATCCTGATCGTCGCCCTGGCAATCGTGTCCTACGTCATGGTTCTTAAATGGAACCAGGATTATGGCCAGGCTGCCCTGCCGACTCAGAATGTTGCTGCCAATCAGAATGCACCGGCTATTCCGGACGTCCCTCTTGGTAACAATGCTGCCGCCAGTGCCGATGTACCCAGCGCGAATGCCGATACCAGCACCCCTACCGAAACTCCGGTAATTGCCAATAAAGATCTCATCCACGTTAAAACGGATGTGCTCGATCTGGCGATCGATCCTCAAGGCGGTGATGTTGCCCAGCTGATGCTGCCGCTGTATCCACGTCGCCAGGACCATCCAGAAATTCCGTTCCAGTTGTTTGATAACGGCGGCGAACGTACGTATCTGGCACAAAGTGGCCTGACCGGCACCAACGGTCCGGACGCACGACCTACCGGCCGTCCGGTTTACTCGACCGAAAAGAAGACTTATCAACTGGCTGATGGCCAGAATGAGCTGAACGTTGACCTGAAATTCAGCGATGCAGGGGTCAATTACATCAAGCGCTTCACCTTCACTCGCGGTTTGTACGATCTGAAAGTGACTTATCTGATCGACAACACCAGTGACAAGGCCTGGACCGGCAACCTGTTTGCCCAGCTCAAGCGTGACGCGAGTGCAGATCCATCGTCCACTACCGCCACTGGCACCGCCACTTACCTGGGCGCGGCCCTGTGGACAAGTGCCGAGCCGTACAAAAAAGTGTCGATGAAAGATATCGACAAGGGCGCACTGAAAGAAACTGTTAACGGTGGTTGGGTGGCCTGGCTGCAACACTACTTCGTGACTGCCTGGATTCCAGCCAAGAACGACAGCAACGTGGTGCAGACTCGCAAGGACAGCCAAGGTAACTACATCATTGGCTTCACTGGCCCGGCGTTGACCGTTGCGCCAGGCGCCAAGGCTGAAACCAGCGCTACCCTGTACGCCGGTCCGAAAAGCCAGGCGGTACTCAAAGAGTTATCCCCAGGCCTGGAACTGACGGTCGACTACGGCATCCTGTGGTTCATCGCTCAACCGATCTTCTGGCTGCTGCAGCACATCCACGCGATTGTGGGTAACTGGGGTTGGTCGATTATCTTCCTGACCATGCTGATCAAAGGGATCTTCTTCCCGCTGTCGGCGGCCAGCTACAAATCCATGGCGCGCATGCGTGCAGTGGCACCGAAACTGGCTGCACTGAAAGAGCAGCACGGCGACGACCGGCAGAAAATGTCGCAGGCCATGATGGAGCTGTACAAGAAAGAGAAGATCAATCCGCTGGGTGGTTGCTTGCCAATCCTCGTGCAGATGCCGGTATTCCTTTCGTTGTACTGGGTACTCCTGGAAAGCGTGGAAATGCGCCAGGCGCCATTCATGCTGTGGATTACTGACCTGTCGATCAAGGATCCGTTCTTCATTCTGCCGATCATCATGGGCGCAACCATGTTCATCCAGCAGCAGTTGAACCCGACTCCTCCGGATCCGATGCAGGCCAAGGTGATGAAGCTGATGCCTATCATCTTTACCTTCTTCTTCCTGTGGTTCCCAGCGGGTCTGGTACTGTACTGGGTAGTCAACAACTGCCTGTCGATCGCGCAACAGTGGTACATCACTCGCAAGATCGAAGCCGCGACGAAAAAAGCCGAGGCTTAATCCGGTCAGTGTGTAACCATTCAAAACGCCCCCTCGTGGGGCGTTTTGCTATCTGCCATTTTTATCGAGATATCGGTTTATGAGCGCTCCTCGTGAAACCATCGCCGCCGTCGCCACCGCCCAAGGCCGTGGAGGCGTCGGTATCGTTCGTATTTCCGGGCCTTTGGCCAGCGTTGCGGCGAAGGCCATCAGCGGTCGCGAGCTGAAACCGCGCTACGCCCATTACGGTCCGTTTTTCAGCAATGAACAGGACGTACTGGACGAAGGCATTGCCTTGTACTTTCCTGGGCCGAACTCATTCACCGGCGAAGATGTGCTGGAACTGCAGGGGCACGGTGGCCCGATCGTCCTGGACATGTTGCTGCAGCGTTGCCTGCAACTGGGCTGCCGCCTGGCGCGGCCGGGTGAGTTCAGCGAGCGTGCGTTCCTCAATGACAAGCTCGACCTGGCGCAGGCTGAAGCGATTGCCGACCTGATTGAAGCCAGCTCCGCGCAAGCCGCACGCAATGCGTTGCGCTCCCTGCAGGGCGCTTTTTCGCAACGTGTGCATAAGTTGACCGAGCAGTTGATTGCGCTGCGCATTTACGTTGAAGCAGCGATCGATTTCCCGGAAGAAGAGATCGACTTCCTCGCCGATGGCCATGTCCTGAGCATGCTAGACGCGGTACGCGAAGAGTTATCCACCGTTCTGCGTGAAGCCGGGCAGGGCGCATTGCTGCGTGACGGAATGACGGTCGTAATTGCCGGCCGGCCGAATGCCGGAAAATCAAGTTTGCTCAATGCCCTGGCAGGTCGTGAAGCGGCCATTGTCACGGAAATCGCCGGCACGACCCGGGATATCCTGCGCGAACATATCCACATCGACGGCATGCCGTTGCATGTGGTGGACACGGCAGGGCTTCGCGATACCGATGACCAGGTCGAGAAAATCGGCGTTGAACGGGCGTTGAAGGCCATTTCCGAGGCCGATCGCGTGTTGCTGGTCGTCGACGCGACCGCGCCTGAAGCCCTGGACCCCTTTGCCTTGTGGCCAGAATTCCTCGAGCAGCGCCCGGACCCAGGCAAAGTGACGTTGATCCGCAACAAGGCGGACCTGACCGGGGAAGCGATTGAACTGCAGGTTTGCGACGATGGACACGTGACCATCAGCCTGAGCGCCAAGTCGGCCGGTGAAGGCCTGGAGCTATTGCGCGACCATCTTAAGGCTTGCATGGGCTATGAGCAGACGTCAGAGAGCAGTTTCAGCGCTCGCCGTCGTCACCTTGAGGCACTGCGCCATGCCAGTGCTTCGCTTGAACACGGTCATGCACAGCTGACACTGGCCGGCGCCGGCGAGCTCCTGGCTGAAGATCTTCGTCAGGCACAGCAATCGCTGGGTGAAATTACTGGTGAATTCAGCTCGGATGATTTGCTGGGCCGGATTTTTTCCAGTTTCTGCATTGGCAAATAACCGTTAGAGCTGTGGGAGTTATCCACAGCTCCAGCGTTATCGCTTACCAGTTATAGGACACCGATCCCAAGAGAGAGCGGTCTTCGCCCCAGTAGCATCGGCCAGCGTCGTTACAGCCTGACACATATTCCTTGTCGAACAGGTTTTTCGCGTTCAGGTCCACGGTCCAGTGACGGTCGATCTGGTAGCCAATGGCCGCGTCCACCAAGGTGACATCGCCGGCATCGAGTTTTCCGTAAAGGGAGGGCGAGGTGTAGGCAAATGCGCTGTCAAAGTACCGGATGCCGCCGCCGACATACATTCCCTTGAGGCTGCTCTCGAGGAAGCGGTATTTAGCCCAAACCGAGGCCTGGTTACGTGGTACGCCGGTCATTTGGTGATCCTTGACCAGAGATGTCTGTGCATCTTTGGTAATCCTGGCGTCGGTATAGGTATAGGCTGCCGTGAGATTCAGGTTTGGCGTGAGATTGCTGTTCAGCTCCAGTTCCATACCTTTAGAGCGGCTTTCACCAACCTGACGATAGGTGGAGGTAGTTGCGTCGAAGTAGGTGTCATCTTTCTTGCGCAGGTCATACACCGATGCCGTAAACGACGTATCCCAACCCACCGGATCGTATTTAAGGCCCACTTCGTACTGACTGCTGGTGATCGGATTCAGCGGCTGACCCGCATTGGAGATCTGCTGTACCGGGACAAAGGCGGTGGAGTAGCTGACATAAGGCGTCAGTCCGTTATCGAACTGATACATCACGCCGCCCTGGTAGGTGAACTTGCGGTCCTCGGAACTGATATTGCCCGCGCTGGCGACCTTGTCACGAAAATCACTGTCGACCCAATCCTGGCGCCCTCCGAGCAGGAACAGCCAGTGGTCGTATTTGCTTTGCACCTGTGCATAAACACCCTTCATTTGTTGTTCAAGCAAGGTGTTCTGCACAGCGATCGGCGTTGTCGGGTCGCCAAGGTAGACCGGGTTATAGATATCGATCGGCCCCACCAGGCCCGCATTCCAGTCCTGATTGAACGACGTACGGTCAAAGCTGCCACCAAATAGCACGGTGTTCTGCAATCCGCCGAGCTGGAATTTGCCCTCGAGTTGGTTATCCAGTGAGTAGATCATCGACTTGTTGAAGCGATCATAAGCGGTCATGTTCACGCGCGTGCCGAAACCACCATTGTTCAAGCTGCCCGGCCAGGTTTCATGACGGGTGATGCGCGACTGCATGTAGCGCGAGTTCTGCCGGAACTGCCAGTCGTCATTGAAGCTGTGGCTGAATTCGTAGCCGGTGCTCCAGGTTTCCCGTTCGAAAGTATTCCAGTCAGGATCACCGAGCATGGTGTCCTTGGACAATTGGCCGTTGGGGTTGCTCAGCAGGGTGCCAGCCGCCGGCAGACCGAGTTCCATATTGGTGTGATCCTTCTGGTAATTCGCCAGTAAGGTCAGCGTGTTGAACTCATCAAAATTCAAGGTCAGGGAAGGGGCGATGTAAATGCGATCATCCGGTACATGGTCGGTTTGGGTGTCAGCATTGCGCCCCAGCATCACCACTCGGGCCAGAACATTTTCGTTGTCGTTAACCGGGCCGGAAACATCAACGCCCAATTGCCGGCGATTGTTCGAACCGTAACTGAGCTGTACTTCGCCTTGTGGGGCTGCCGTCGGGTGTTTACTCACCAGATTGACCAGTCCTCCCGGAGCGTTCTCGCCATAGAGCAGTGATGACGGACCGCGGAATACTTCAACGCGTTCCAGGCCATAAGGTTCAGTCGTGGTGTCGTATCGGTTGCCCTGAACTCGCAGACCATCACGAAGCAAGCCATAGCCGTAATCGGTCGCGTTGAAACCACGAATGAAAAACAGGTCTCCTGCCAAGCTGTCACCTGCCGCGAACGGCGGCGCAAAGATGCCTGGCACATAGCCGAGGACGTCAGTCAGGGTCTGGGATTTTTGGTCTTTCATGCGCTGGGCGGTGACGACCGAGATTGAGCGCGGTGTTTCGGAAAGCGGAGTGCTGGTTTTGCTGCCAACACGACTGTTATTTGCCTTGTATCCCGTGTCCGAGGCGTAATCGAGGTTCATCTCATTCGGTTGTTGGGCATTGATATTGGTTGCCCCAAGCACCAGCGTGCCAGCCTCGGGTTGCGGCTGCAGGATGTAACTGCCGGGGCCTGCGGGTACGGCCATCAAACCGGAGTCCTGGAGCAAAATCGAAAAGCCCTGCTCGACGGAATAATTGCCGTTCAATCCGGAAGTGCGCAGTGTCGTGGTCTGCGAAGGTGCGAATGACAGAATCACGTTCGCTGCCGCAGCAAATTGACTCAGTGCATTATCCACCGAACCCGCCGCGATGCTGTAACGCTGCGTGGCATCGGCAGCCATGCAAAGGGGAGCGACCAGAGCGCAACTGGCGGCACAGGTCATCAACAGACTGTAAGCAATGCAATGGGGGGTAAAACGCTTGCGCAAAATCGAAAGTCGCATGAGTAGGTAAACCCTGAAGGTGGCAAATGCCGCGTTGGATCGCGATTACCTGTAGGGCCGTTCCTGGAAAAAAAAAGATAACCCTGAATCGACATTTTTTTCAGTCAGAACTCGTTCAGCCGTTATGTTTGATCGATACCCAGTAACGAGTGAAATAATCGACGCTGACAGGCAACGACGCTTGTAGATTGGCCAGCACCGCATCGGTCGAATCCAGGCGGAAAGTCCCAGATACGCGCAGGCCCGCGGCGCGCTCATCGCAGTGCATGACCCCGGCTCGATAACGGCCCAGCTCACTGAGGAGCTCTCCCAGTGGAACGTCGAGAACGATCAATTGACCATTGATCCAAGCGGCTTGCGTGGCGCGATAGGGATGAATGGCGCCTACGTTGCTGCTATCGAAATCGGCACTTTCGCCTGCGACCAGTAAGCGAGCCTGTTCAGGGTGCTTTGCCGGATACAGCCTGACCTGATCTTCAAGTACGCCGATTCGCGACACTCCCGCCAAGTGCCGTGCCGAGAAGCAAGTGCCCAAAGCCTCGATCCGTCCTTCGAGAGTCTCGACAAAGAACGGACGCTGATCACCGAGCTTGCCGGTGCGAACGAGGATTTCTCCTTCACGCAGGCGGATCAATCGTTGTTTGTTGTCAAACACCACATCGATGGCCGTACCGGTATTGAGATGTATCCGAGTGCCATCGGCCAGATCGATTGAGCGGCGTTGGCCCACTTTGGTTCGGTAATCCGCCCAGACGTTACTCAATGGAGTGTGCTGTTGCACATTCCAGCCGAGATAACCGGTTCCGGCCGCGATCATAAGGAGCTTCAATACCTGGCGACGCTGTTGGGTGGAGGACAATGCCCGGCGCGACAGGTCACGAGATCCGCGTAGATTTCGTTGGATCTGCTCCATCTGGTTCCACGCGGCCAGGTTCGCCGGGCTGCTGTCGATCCAGTTTTGCCATGCCTGGCGTTGCACGGCGGTAGGCGGTTCAGCCTGAAACTGCACGTACCAGGTAGCTGCCGCCTGAAAAACCTTGCGATCAGGAGAGGCCGCCATCAGAGCGTCGCCATGATCATCGAACATTCAGTCAACGCGCGGATCATGTGTTTCTTCACCGTGGTCAGAGATACCTTCATCTGTGCGGCGATCTGTTGATAAGTCAGGCCTTCAATCTGCGACAACATGAAGATTCGCTGAGTCCTGGCACCAAGGTTGGTCAGCGCTTTATCCACAGCGACAAGGGTTTCAATGATCACGGCTTTGTCTTCTTCACTGATCGCTGTCGCTACAGGTCGAGCCGCCAGTGTTTCCAGATAAGCCAACTCAATGGCGCGCCGGCGATAGCGATCGATCACCAAGCCCTTTGCCACAGTCGCCAGATAATCCCTGGGTTCCCGAATCTGGCTCGCGTTGCGGGAGACGAGGATTCGTACAAACGTGTCCTGTGCCACATCCGCCGCATCGCAAGCGTCGTTAAGTTTCGCCCTCAACCATCCATACAGCCACGAATGGTGTTGCACGTAGATTCGCTCGATTGCAGCGGTGTGGGATGGCATGGACATGAGGATGAATGGCAAGTTAATGATAATAGATATTATTAGCTTTTGTTGCAGCCCCCCACAATAGAAGGCCTTGCCTTTCATCCTCTGAACCTTGATGGCTGATGTCCTCCGAGACAGATCAGCGGCTCACCCGTGGGCAGCTCTTTTTTGCAGATTCAGCTGGTTGAGCAGTTTTTAATCAGATAAGCCCTGTGAATAACTGCCATTGAGCTCAGTTGATAACAGACCCTAAAAACTGAGGAAAACTGCCTCTGTGGATAAGCACCCCATTCATCCACAGGCTTATGCTGCTTATCCCATGCCCTCCTGACTAAATGACCACAGACTTTTGAATCTCTGTACACACCGGAATAAAAGGGCTTCAGCATTTTATCCACAGAATGGTAGGTGCATAGAAATAAACATAAAAACAAAGCTTTTATAAATTTCTTTCTTTTTAATTTCTATTGTTTGTGACTTACCCACAGCTGGTTAAATTTTGTGCAAAGGGTTCTTTAGGAAGGGCGAAGTCCCTATACTTGTCGACCAGGTCCAAAAACCTGAGCCCAAACTCTTTCTGATTACCTAACTGCAGCAGGCACGAGGTGCGTGGTGGATTTCCCTTCCCGTTTTGAAGTGATCGTCATCGGCGGCGGTCATGCCGGTACCGAGGCAGCACTTGCATCAGCACGTATGGGGGTGAAAACCCTATTGCTGACGCATAACGTGGAAACCCTCGGAGCAATGAGCTGCAATCCCGCGATTGGCGGGATTGGCAAAAGCCACTTAGTCAAGGAAATCGACGCCCTCGGTGGCGCGATGGCCATGGCCACTGATAAAGGTGGTATTCAATTTCGCGTCTTGAACAGTCGCAAAGGCCCAGCCGTGCGCGCTACTCGCGCCCAGGCCGACCGTATTCTGTACAAGGCAGCCGTGCGCGAGATTCTCGAAAACCAGCCCAACCTGTGGATATTTCAGCAGGCTGCGGATGACCTGATCGTCGAGCAGGACCAGGTACGCGGTGTCGTTACCCAGATGGGTCTGCGTTTCTTCGCGGATTCGGTGGTGTTAACCACCGGCACCTTCCTCGGTGGACTTATCCACATTGGGTTGCAGAATTTTTCCGGCGGTCGCGCCGGTGATCCGCCGTCGATTGCCTTGGCTCACCGTCTGCGTGAACTGCCGCTGCGTGTGGGTCGCCTGAAAACTGGTACGCCACCACGCATTGACGGCCGCTCTGTGGATTTCTCGGTGATGACCGAGCAACCAGGTGATACGCCGATCCCGGTGATGTCGTTCATGGGCAACAAGGAACAGCATCCCAAGCAGGTCAGTTGCTGGATTACCCACACCAACGCCCGTACCCACGAAATCATTGCCGCGAACCTCGACCGTTCGCCGATGTATTCGGCTGCCGGTGAGATCGAAGGCATTGGTCCACGTTACTGCCCGTCGATCGAAGACAAAATCCACCGCTTTGCCGACAAGCAAAGCCACCAGGTGTTTATCGAGCCGGAAGGTCTGACCACCCACGAGCTGTACCCGAACGGGATATCCACATCCCTGCCGTTCGACGTGCAATTGCAGATCGTGCAATCGATTCGCGGTATGGAAAACGCCCATATCGTGCGCCCTGGCTATGCCATCGAATACGACTACTTCGACCCGCGTGACCTGAAGTACAGCCTGGAAACCAAAGTCATTGGCGGCCTGTTCTTTGCCGGCCAGATCAACGGCACCACCGGTTACGAAGAAGCCGGCGCCCAGGGTTTACTGGCCGGGACCAACGCCGCTCTGCGTGCGCAGGGCAAGGAGAGTTGGTGCCCGCGTCGTGACGAAGCGTACATCGGGGTGTTGGTTGACGACCTGATCACCCTGGGAACCCAGGAACCGTACCGGATGTTTACCTCCCGTGCGGAATACCGGTTGATTCTGCGTGAAGACAACGCCGACCTGCGCCTGACCGAGAAGGGCCGTGAACTGGGCCTGGTCGATGACGTGCGTTGGGCCGCATTCTGCAACAAGCGTGAAGCCATCGAGCTTGAAGAACAGCGCCTGAAAAGCACCTGGGTCCGTCCCGGTACTGCGCAGGGCGATGCCATTGCGGAAAAATTCGGCACGCCGCTGACCCACGAGTACAGCCTGCTGAGCCTGCTGACCCGTCCGGAAATCGACTACGCTGGGCTGATCTCGGTCACCGGTGAAGGCGCCGAGGACCCACAGGTTGCCGAACAGGTGGAAATCAAGACCAAGTACGCCGGCTACATCGACCGTCAACAGGACGAAATCGCCCGCCTGCGTGCCAGCGAAGACACGAAATTGCCTGTGGATATCGATTACACGGGCATTTCCGGCCTTTCCAAAGAGATCCAGAGCAAGCTGGGCGCGACCCGCCCGGAGACCCTGGGCCAGGCTTCACGTATTCCGGGTGTCACTCCGGCGGCCATTTCGTTGTTGATGATTCATTTGAAAAAACGCGGCGCAGGCCGTCAGTTGGAGCAAAGCGCTTGAGTTCGTTGGTCACCCCGCAACACGCCGAAGAGTTATCCACAGGTGCTCGCCAATTGGGCGTCAACCTGAGTGAGACCCAGCAGGAACAACTGCTGGGTTATCTGGCGTTGTTGATCAAATGGAACAAGGCCTACAACCTCACCGCTGTGCGTGACCCGGATGAAATGGTTTCCCGCCATTTGCTCGACAGTCTGAGTGTCATGTCGTTTATCGAAAATGGCCGTTGGCTGGATGTTGGCAGCGGTGGCGGCATGCCCGGCATTCCGTTGGCTATCCTGTTTCCGGAGTCGCAGGTCACCTGCCTGGACAGCAACGGCAAGAAAACCCGCTTCCTGACCCAGGTCAAACTCGAACTCAAGCTGGATAACCTGCAAGTTATCCACAGTCGCGTCGAAGCCTTCCAGCCGCCGTTGCCTTTCAACGGGATCATTTCCCGGGCCTTCAGCAGCATGGAAAACTTCAGCAACTGGACCCGCCATCTTGGCGACCGCGACACACGTTGGCTGGCAATGAAGGGCGTTCATCCCGCGGATGAGCTGGTAGCATTGCCGGCAGACTTCCACCTCGATAGCGAACACGCCTTGGCCGTCCCTGGTTGCCAAGGCCAACGCCATCTGCTGATACTGCGCCGCACGGCATGATTGGGAACACAAGCAAGAATGGCTAAGGTATTCGCGATTGCGAACCAGAAGGGTGGTGTGGGCAAGACCACCACCTGCATCAACCTCGCAGCATCGCTGGTCGCTACCAAGCGCCGGGTACTGCTGATCGATCTTGATCCACAGGGCAACGCCACCATGGGTAGCGGTGTGGATAAACACGGCCTGGAAAACTCGGTCTACGACCTGTTGATCGGCGAATGCGACCTGGCCCAGGCCATGCATTACTCCGAACACGGTGGCTACCAGTTATTGCCGGCCAACCGCGACCTGACAGCAGCCGAAGTGGTGCTGCTGGAAATGCAGATGAAGGAAAGTCGTCTGCGCAGCGCCCTGGCGCCGATTCGCGAGAGTTACGATTACATTCTGATCGACTGCCCGCCGTCGCTGTCGATGCTCACACTCAATGCGCTGGTTGCCGCCGATGGGGTAATTATCCCCATGCAGTGCGAATACTTTGCCCTCGAAGGCCTGAGCGACCTTGTGGATAACATCAAGCGTATCGCCGAGTTGCTGAATCCGAATCTGAAAGTCGAAGGCCTGTTACGTACGATGTACGACCCGCGCCTGAGCCTGATGAACGATGTATCGGCCCAGCTCAAGGAACACTTCGGCGATCAGCTGTACGACACGGTCATCCCGCGCAACATCCGCTTGGCCGAAGCGCCGAGCTATGGCATGCCGGCATTGGCGTATGACAAATCATCGCGTGGCGCCATTGCCTACCTGGCATTGGCTGGCGAGATGGTTCGCCGCCAACGCAAAAATTCACGTGCCACCGCAGCTCAGGCAACTTAAGGAATCCCCATGGCCGTCAAGAAACGAGGTCTCGGACGTGGACTGGATGCACTGCTGAGTGGTCCGACTGTCAGCGCACTGGAAGAACAGGCGGTGCAGGCGGAGCAGCGGGAGCTGCAGCACCTGCCCCTGGATTTGCTGCAACGTGGCAAATACCAGCCGCGGCGTGACATGGATCCGCAGGCGCTGGAAGAGCTGGCGCAGTCGATCAGGGCCCAGGGCGTCATGCAGCCCATCGTGGTGCGTCCCATTGGTGGCGGTCGCTTCGAAATCATTGCCGGTGAGCGCCGTTGGCGCGCCAGCCAGCAGGCCGGCCAAGAGACCATCCCGGCGATGGTCCGCGAAGTGACGGATGAAACCGCCGTCGCCATGGCGCTCATCGAGAACATCCAGCGCGAAGACCTCAATCCGATCGAGGAAGCCGTTGCGCTGCAGCGCTTGCAGCAGGAATTCCAACTGACCCAGCAGCAGGTCGCCGATGCCGTGGGTAAATCCCGGGTGACCGTGGCCAACCTGTTGCGTCTGATTGCGTTGCCGGAAGTCATCAAGACCATGTTGTCCCATGGCGACCTGGAAATGGGTCACGCCCGTGCTTTGCTGGGTTTGCCGGAAAATCAACAGGTTGAAGGGGCGCGACACGTTGTCGCACGTGGGCTCACCGTCCGACAGACTGAAGCACTGGTTCGCCAGTGGTTGAGTGGCAAACCTGAAGCCGTGGAGCCTGCCAAACCGGACCCGGATATCGCTCGTCTCGAACAGCGCCTGGCCGAGCGCCTAGGCTCTGCGGTGCAGATTCGCCACGGGAAGAAGGGAAAGGGCCAGTTGGTAATTGGCTATAACTCATTGGATGAGCTTCAAGGTGTCCTTGCACACATCCGCTGAAACATTTCCTCATGTAGCGTGCAGTCGGAAATCACTACCTGACAGTTGAATAGGGGCTGAACCGCCCCTATACTCTGCGCGCATTTTGTCGGCACAAATTATGCCAAGTCATTGCGTTCTGGCAGCCGACCTTTGAGGAGCAAGAGTGATGGAGACACGCACGCCAAACCGCTTGCCGTTCCATCGCTTGGCGGTTTTTCCGGTGTTACTGGCGCAATTTGTCATTCTGCTATTGGCCGCTTTGGCGCTCTGGCAATGGCAGGGTGTCGTAGCCGGGTACTCGGGACTCTGCGGAGGCCTGATAGCCTTGCTTCCCAATGTTTATTTCGCTCATAGGGCATTTCGGTTTACCGGCGCCCGAGCAGCTCAAGCCATCGTCCGGTCTTTTTATGCCGGCGAGGCGGGCAAATTGATTTTAACGGCAGTGCTGTTTGCACTGACGTTCGCAGGTGTGAAGCCATTGGCGCCGTTAGCAGTCTTCGGTGTCTTTGTGTTGACCCAACTGGTCAGCTGGTTCGCTCCCCTGCTGATGAGAACAAGACTTTCGAGACCTTAGGGCGTTTGAGGCAACCATGGCAGAGACAACCGCTTCGGGCTATATCCAGCACCACTTGCAGAACCTGACTTTCGGTCAGCATCCTACCGGCGGCTGGGGTTTTGCCCACACCGCAGCAGAAGCCAAGGAAATGGGCTTTTGGGCTTTCCACGTCGATACTCTCGGCTGGTCGGTCGCATTGGGTCTGATCTTCGTTCTTCTTTTCCGCATGGCGGCAAAGAAAGCAACTTCCGGTCAACCAGGTGCCTTGCAGAACTTCGTTGAAGTACTGGTCGAATTCGTCGATGGCAGCGTGAAAGACAGCTTCCATGGCCGTAGCCCGGTGATCGCACCGCTGGCACTGACCATCTTCGTCTGGGTCTTCCTGATGAACGCCGTCGACCTGATCCCGGTTGACTGGATTCCTCAGCTGGCCATGGCGATCAGCGGCGATCCGCACATCCCATTCCGCGCCGTATCGACCACTGACCCGAACGCTACCCTGGGTATGGCTCTTTCGGTGTTCGCACTGATCATTTTCTACAGCATCAAGGTCAAGGGCATCGGCGGCTTCATCGGCGAACTGACCCTGCACCCGTTCGGCAGCAAGAACATCTTCGTTCAAGCCCTGCTGATTCCGGTGAACTTCCTGCTGGAGTTCGTGACGCTGATCGCCAAGCCAATCTCGCTGGCACTGCGTCTGTTCGGCAACATGTATGCCGGCGAGCTGGTGTTCATTCTGATCGCTGTGATGTTCGGCAGTGGTCTGCTCTGGCTTAGCGGCCTGGGCATTGTTCTGCAGTGGGCGTGGGCTGTGTTCCACATCCTGATCATCACCCTGCAGGCGTTTATCTTCATGATGCTGACCATTGTCTACCTGTCGATGGCGCACGAAGAGAACCATTAAGGCTGGCTTAGGCTAGTCTGATGTCCCTCTCGTCTCGGCGGGAGGGGGCCCATAACGGGCTTGATGAAACGATTTGTTTTACCGCTTTAAATTAAAAAAACCTAAACCATACGACGTAAAAGTCGGGAGGAAAGATGGAAACTGTAGTTGGTCTAACCGCTATCGCTGTTGCACTGTTGATCGGCCTGGGCGCACTGGGTACCGCAATTGGTTTCGGCCTGTTGGGCGGCAAATTCCTGGAAGGCGCTGCGCGTCAACCAGAAATGGTTCCAATGCTGCAAGTTAAAATGTTCATCGTGGCCGGTCTGCTTGACGCCGTAACCATGATCGGTGTTGGTATCGCTCTGTTCTTCACCTTTGCGAACCCGTTCGTTGGTCAGATCGCTGGCTAATTACTCGGATCTTCCGAGTAATTTGATGTGATGGACAACGTAACTGCGAGGTGTTGGCGTGAACATTAATGCGACCCTGATTGGCCAGTCCGTTGCGTTCCTGATTTTTGTACTGTTCTGCATGAAGTTCGTATGGCCTCCGGTCATCACGGCGCTGCGTGAACGTCAAAAGAAGATCGCGGATGGACTGGACGCTGCCAGCCGAGCAGCTCGCGACCTGGAGTTGGCCCAAGAGAAAGCGGGTCAACAACTGCGCGAAGCGAAAGCTCAGGCAGCTGAAATCATCGAGCAAGCCAAGAAGCGCGGTTCTCAGATTGTCGACGAAGCCCGTGAACAGGCTCGCGTCGAAGCTGACCGTGTGAAGGCTCAGGCTCAGGCCGAGATCGAACAGGAAATCAACAGTGTCAAAGACGCGCTGCGTGCCCAAGTGGGTAGCCTGGCCGTTGGTGGTGCTGCGAAGATCCTGGGTGCCACAATCGATCAAAACGCGCACGCAGAGCTGGTTAACCAACTGGCTGCTGAAATCTAAGCGAGGGCGATCATGGCAGAACTGACCACGTTGGCCCGACCTTACGCTAAGGCGGCCTTCGAGCACGCTCAGGCCCACCAGCAACTGGCCAATTGGTCAGCCATGCTCGGCCTGGCAGCAGCGGTGTCGCAAGACGACACCATGCTGCGCGTGCTCAAGGCCCCGCGACTGACGAGCGCAGAAAAGGCCGCCACGTTTATTGACGTGTGCGGCGACAAGTTTGATGTAAAGGTACAGAACTTCATCCACGTCGTTGCCGAAAACGACCGTCTCCCGCTGTTGCCGGAGATTGCCGCTCTGTTCGACCTGTACAAGGCCGAACAAGAGAAGTCGGTAGACGTAGAAGTGACCAGTGCTTTTGCATTGAACCAAGAACAGCAAGACAAACTCGCCAAGGTTCTCAGTGCACGACTCAACCGGGAAGTGCGCCTGCAAGTCGAGGAAGACAGCTCCCTTATTGGTGGTGTTGTCATCCGCGCCGGCGACCTGGTTATCGATGGCTCGATTCGCGGCAAAATCGCGAAACTTGCCGAAGCATTGAAATCTTGAGTTTGAAGGGGCAGCAGAGCAATGCAGCAACTCAATCCTTCCGAAATAAGTGAAATTATCAAGGGCCGCATCGACAAGCTCGATGTGACCTCCCAAGCCCGTAACGAAGGCACTGTCGTCAGCGTATCTGACGGTATCGTGCGGATTCACGGTCTGGCCGACGTAATGTACGGCGAGATGATCGAGTTTCCGGGCGGCGTCTACGGTATGGCCCTCAACCTGGAGCAAGACTCCGTAGGTGCCGTTGTATTGGGTGCTTACCAGTCTCTTGCCGAAGGCATGAGCGCCAAGTGCACTGGCCGCATCCTCGAAGTTCCGGTTGGTAAGGAACTGCTGGGTCGCGTAGTCGACGCACTGGGTAACCCAGTTGACGGTAAAGGTCCACTGGGCAACACCGAGACCGACGCGGTCGAGAAAGTTGCTCCAGGCGTGATCTGGCGTAAGTCGGTAGACCAGCCTGTACAGACTGGCTACAAGGCTGTCGATGCCATGATCCCTGTCGGCCGTGGCCAGCGTGAGCTGATCATCGGTGACCGTCAGATCGGTAAAACCGCTCTGGCGATCGACGCGATCATCAACCAGAAGAACAGCGGCATTTTCTGCGTATACGTAGCAATCGGTCAGAAACAATCGACCATCGCCAACGTTGTTCGCAAGCTGGAAGAAAACGGCGCCCTGGCCAACACGATCATCGTGGCTGCCAGTGCTTCGGAATCTCCTGCACTGCAATACCTGGCACCGTACTCCGGTTGCACCATGGGCGAATACTTCCGCGACCGCGGTGAAGACGCGCTGATCGTTTATGACGATCTGTCCAAGCAAGCAGTGGCTTACCGCCAGATTTCCCTGCTGCTGCGCCGTCCACCAGGCCGTGAAGCTTACCCAGGCGACGTGTTCTATCTCCACTCCCGTCTGCTGGAGCGCGCATCCCGCGTTTCGGAAGAGTACGTAGAGAAGTTCACCAACGGCGCAGTGACCGGCAAAACCGGTTCCCTGACCGCACTGCCGATCATCGAAACCCAGGCTGGCGACGTTTCCGCGTTCGTTCCGACCAACGTGATTTCCATCACCGACGGTCAGATCTTCCTGGAATCGGCCATGTTCAACTCGGGCATCCGTCCTGCAGTGAACGCCGGTGTTTCGGTATCCCGTGTGGGTGGTGCCGCTCAGACCAAGATCATCAAGAAGCTGTCCGGTGGTATCCGTACCGCTCTGGCTCAGTACCGTGAACTGGCGGCATTCGCCCAGTTCGCTTCTGACCTGGACGAAGCGACCCGTAAGCAACTTGAGCATGGCCAGCGCGTAACCGAGCTGATGAAGCAGAAGCAATACGCGCCAATGTCGATCGCCGACATGTCGCTGTCGCTGTATGCCGCTGAGCGTGGGTTCCTGACTGACGTTGAAAACGCCAAAGTCGGCAGCTTCGAGCAAGCGCTGATTGCTTACTTCAACCGCGATCACGCCGATTTGATGGCGAAGATCAACGTGAAGGGTGACTTCAATGACGAAATCGACGCTGGCCTCAAAGCCGGTATCGAGAAGTTCAAGGCCACCCAAACCTGGTAAGCCGCAGCGGGGGCCGCGAGGCTCCCGCTTGCTAACCTGATAGGTGTTACATGGCAGGCGCAAAAGAGATTCGCAGTAAGATTGCGAGCATCAAAAGCACGCAAAAAATTACCAGCGCCATGGAAAAAGTGGCGGTCAGCAAAATGCGCAAGGCACAAATGCGCATGGCTGCTAGCCGTCCCTACGCGGAGCGCATCCGCCAGGTTATTGGTCATCTGGCCAACGCCAACCCGGAATATCGCCACCCATTCATGATCGACCGTGAAGTTAAGCGCGTTGGTTATGTTGTGGTGAGCAGTGACCGTGGTCTGTGTGGTGGCTTGAACACCAACCTGTTCAAGGCCCTGGTCAAGGACATGGCGGTAAACCGTGAAAACGGCGTCGAGATCGATCTGTGTGTTGTTGGTAGCAAGGGTGCGGCTTTCTTCCGCAACTTCGGCGGTAACGTCGTAGCAGCTATCAGCCACCTGGGTGAAGAGCCGTCGATCAATGATCTGATCGGCAGCGTCAAGGTGATGCTGGATGCCTATCTGGACGGCCGTATTGACCGCCTGTCCGTAGTCTCCAACAAGTTCATCAACACCATGACGCAAACGCCTACCGTGGAGCAGTTGATTCCACTGGTGGCAACCCCGGATCAGGAACTCAAGCACCACTGGGACTATCTCTACGAACCGGATGCCAAGGAGCTGCTCGACGGCTTGATGGTCCGTTACGTCGAGTCGCAGGTCTACCAGGCGGTGGTCGAGAACAACGCAGCTGAACAAGCAGCGCGGATGATCGCGATGAAGAACGCTACCGACAACGCCGGTGATTTGATCAGCGAATTGCAGCTGGTCTACAACAAGGCGCGTCAGGCTGCGATCACCCAAGAGATCTCGGAAATCGTCGGCGGCGCTGCCGCGGTTTAACGGTTCAAATATTCAGAGGATCCAGCTATGAGTAGCGGACGTATCGTTCAAATCATCGGCGCCGTTATCGACGTGGAATTTCCACGCGATAGCGTACCGAGCATCTACAACGCGCTGAAAGTAGTGAGCGCGGCTGAAACCACCCTGGAAGTTCAGCAGCAGCTGGGCGACGGCGTGGTTCGCACCATTGCGATGGGTTCCACCGAGGGCTTGAAGCGCGGTCTGGAAGTTACCGATTCTGGCGCAGCCATCTCCGTACCGGTCGGTAAAGCGACCCTGGGCCGGATCATGGACGTACTGGGCAACCCGATCGACGAAGCGGGTCCGATCGACACCGACGAGCGTTGGGGCATCCACCGTGCAGCGCCTTCGTTCGCTGAACAAGCGGGCGGCAATGACCTGCTGGAAACCGGCATCAAGGTTATCGACCTGGTTTGCCCGTTCGCCAAGGGTGGTAAAGTTGGTCTGTTCGGTGGTGCCGGTGTAGGCAAAACCGTAAACATGATGGAACTGATCCGTAACATCGCCATCGAGCACAGCGGTTATTCCGTGTTCGCCGGTGTGGGTGAGCGTACTCGTGAGGGTAACGACTTCTACCACGAGATGAAGGATTCCAACGTTCTGGACAAAGTGGCACTGGTTTACGGTCAGATGAACGAGCCGCCGGGAAACCGTCTGCGCGTAGCACTGACTGGCCTGACCATGGCCGAGAAGTTCCGTGACGAAGGTAACGACGTACTGCTGTTCGTCGACAACATCTATCGTTACACCCTGGCCGGTACTGAAGTATCCGCACTGCTGGGCCGTATGCCTTCGGCAGTAGGTTACCAGCCGACCCTGGCTGAAGAGATGGGCGTTCTGCAAGAACGTATCACTTCGACCAAAGAAGGTTCGATCACTTCGATCCAAGCGGTATACGTACCTGCGGACGACTTGACCGACCCGTCGCCAGCGACCACCTTCGCCCACTTGGACGCCACCGTCGTTCTGTCCCGTGACATCGCTTCCCTGGGTATCTACCCAGCGGTAGACCCACTGGACTCGACTTCGCGTCAGCTGGATCCGAACGTGATCGGCAACGACCACTACGATACCGCTCGCGGTGTTCAGTACGTGCTGCAGCGCTACAAAGAACTGAAGGACATCATCGCGATCCTGGGTATGGACGAGCTGTCGGAAGCCGACAAGCAGTTGGTAAACCGTGCTCGTAAGATCCAGCGTTTCTTGTCGCAGCCGTTCTTCGTGGCTGAAGTCTTCACCGGTGCTTCGGGTAAATACGTTTCCCTGAAAGACACCATTGCTGGCTTCAAAGGCATCCTCAACGGTGACTACGACCACCTGCCAGAACAAGCGTTCTACATGGTAGGCGGCATCGAAGAAGCGATCGAGAAAGCCAAGAAACTGTAATTCCGGCGCCCGGAAACGGGCGCTAATCAGGTTGAGGCAATCAGATGGCTAATATGACAGTCCATTGCGACATCGTCAGCGCGGAAGGGGAAATCTTTTCCGGTCTGGTCGAGATGGTGATTGCGCACGGTGCACTGGGTGATCTTGGTATCGCCCTGGGTCACGCGCCGCTGATCACTAATCTGAAACCGGGCCCGATCCGCCTGATCAAGCAGGGCGGGGAAGCCGAGGTGTTTTACATCTCCGGTGGTTTCCTCGAGGTTCAGCCGAACATGGTCAAGGTACTTGCCGACACCGTGCAACGTGCTGCCGACCTGGATGAAGCCTCCGCTCAGGAAGCCGTCCAGGCTGCCGAGAAGGCTCTGCACGAAAAAGGCGCCGAGTTCGATTACGGTGCCGCCGCAGCACGTCTGGCCGAGGCCGCAGCTCAGTTGCGTACTCTCCAGCAGATCCGCAAGAAGTAAGACGGCATTAGCCGTTGCAACGACTGCGTGATTGATTAAAAAGGGTAGCCTCGGCTACCCTTTTTCTTTTTCAGATATTCATCTCTTGGTCGCAGCCGCTGACCACCCAGGATTGGTAGCCAGTCATGTCGCTAGAAATCGTTATCCTCGCAGCGGGTCAAGGTACTCGTATGCGTTCGGCCCTGCCGAAAGTACTCCACCCGGTCGCAGGCAATTCGATGCTGGGGCATGTTATCCACAGCGCCCGTCAGCTTCAGCCACAGCGTATCCACGTGGTCATCGGTCATGGTGCTGACGCGGTACGCGAGCGCCTGGCGGCGGACGATCTGAATTTCGTCCTGCAGGACAAACAACTGGGTACCGGTCACGCTGTAGCCCAAGCAGTACCGTTCATCACTGCCGATACCGTGCTGATTCTTTACGGCGATGTGCCGCTGATTGAAGTCGAGACCCTGCAGCGCCTGCTCACTCAGGTCACGCCACAACAGTTGGGTCTGCTGACCGTCGAGCTGGACGATCCAACGGGATACGGTCGTATCGTGCGCGATGCATCGGGCAAAGTAGCGGCGATTGTCGAGCAGAAAGACGCCAACGAAACCGAGCGGGCAATCACCGAAGGCAACACCGGAATCCTCGCGCTGCCATTCGAGCGATTGGGTGAGTGGATGGGCCGACTGTCGAACAACAATGCCCAGGGCGAGTACTACCTCACTGACGTGATCGCGATGGCGGTCAGCGATGGCCTGGTGGTGGCCACCGAGCAACCCCATGACGCCATGGAAGTGCAGGGCGCCAACGACCGCAAACAACTCGCCGAACTGGAGCGTCATTACCAGCTGCGCGCCAGTCGTCGTCTGATGGCCCAAGGCGTAACTCTGCGTGATCCGGCCCGTTTCGATGTGCGCGGTGAAGTGACGGTAGGGCGCGATGTACTCATCGACATCAACGTCATTCTTGAAGGCCGGGTGGTGATCGAGGACGACGTGGTGATCGGCCCGAACTGCGTGATCAAGGACAGCACCCTGCGCAAAGGTGTGGTGATCAAGGCCAACAGCCATATCGAAGGTGCTGTACTGGGTGAGGGCAGTGATGCCGGCCCATTCGCCCGTTTGCGTCCAGGCACTGTATTGGAGGCCCGGGCCCATGTGGGTAACTTCGTTGAACTGAAGAATGCGCATATGGGCGAAGGTGCCAAGGCTGGTCATTTGGCGTACCTGGGCGACGCCGAAATTGGCGCGCGGACCAACATTGGTGCCGGCACCATCACCTGCAATTACGATGGTGTGAACAAGTGGAAGACCACCTTGGGTGAGGACGTGTTCATAGGTTCCAATAATTCCTTGGTGGCGCCTGTGGATATCGCCAGTGGTGCAACCACTGCGGCCGGCTCGACCATCACTTCCAATGTGGATAAGTCCCAGTTGGCGGTGGGCCGCGCGCGCCAGAAAAACATTGATGGCTGGAAGCGTCCGGAAAAAGTCAAAAAGCCCTGAGTTATCCCCATCAGCAGTTATACACAAGCTGATAGCGCTCATTTGTGGGCAAGTCGCATCTACAACGACTTGCCCACAAGTCTTTTTATCCACAGGGATTTTTTCTCCTGTCCGCTTGACGAATTTCCTCTGATAGGTTTTGATTGCTTTCGTTATCTTTCGAAACGAAACTTGTCAGCATGTCGAAGCGCAACACCCCTCAGCGTCGCCACAACATCCTTGCCTTGCTCGCCGAGCAGGGTGAAGTCAGTGTGGATGAATTGGCCAAGCGCTTTGAGACCTCGGAGGTGACGATCCGCAAGGATCTGGCCGCACTTGAAAGCCATGGCCTGCTACTGCGCCGTTATGGTGGCGCGATCACCATGCCCCATGAACTGGTCAGTGAGCCGGGCCAAACCGTTTCCCAGCACAAACAAGCCATCGCTCGCGCCGCCGTCACGCGGATTCGTGAGCACGCTCGTATCATCATCGATAGCGGCAGCACCACCGCCGCCATGATTCCCCAGCTTGGCCTGCAGCCGGGTTTGGTGGTCATGACCAATTCCCTGCACGTCGCCAATGCCTTGAGCGAGCTTGAGCATGAGCCCGTGCTGTTGATGACCGGCGGCACCTGGGACCCGCATTCCGAGTCGTTCCAGGGGCAAGTCGCCGAGCAGGTACTACGCTCTTACGATTTCGACCAGTTGTTCATTGGTGCCGATGGCATCGACCTGGTCCGCGGCACCACGACCTTCAACGAACTGCTGGGTCTCAGCCGGGTCATGGCCGAAGTGGCCCGTGAAGTGATCGTGATGGTCGAATCCGACAAGATCGGCCGCAAGATTCCCAACCTGGAACTGCCCTGGAGCAGTGTCCATACCCTAATTACCGATGATCGCCTGCCTGATGACGCGCGCGATCAGATTCGGGCCCGCGGCATTCATTTGATTTGCGCGGCCGTCAGCCAGGAGAAATAACATGTGTGGAATTGTTGGCGCAGTCGCCGAACGTAGCATCACCGCGATTTTGCTCGAGGGCCTCAAGCGCCTCGAATACCGCGGCTACGACAGTGCCGGTGTGGCGGTGTACACCCAAGACAATTCGTTGCAGCGTATGCGTCGCCCGGGCAAGGTCAGCGAGCTGGAGTCGGCCCTGGAAGCCGCGCCACTGGTGGGCCGTCTGGGTATCGCCCATACCCGTTGGGCCACCCATGGTGCACCCTGCGAGCGTAACGCCCACCCGCATTTCTCCGGTGATCTGGCGGTCGTACACAATGGCATCATCGAAAACCACGAAGTCTTGCGCGCAGAGCTCAAGGCTTTGGGCTATGAGTTCACCTCGGACACCGATACCGAAGTTATCGCCCACCTGCTCAACCACAAACTCAAGGAGCAGCCGGACCTGACCGTCGCCCTCAAGGCCACCGTCAAGGAACTGCACGGCGCCTACGGTCTGGCGGTGATCAACGCCAAACAGCCGGATCGCCTGGTGGCCGCCCGTAGTGGCAGCCCGCTGGTGATCGGCCTCGGCCTGGGCGAGAACTTCCTCGCTTCCGACCAACTGGCCCTGCGCCAGGTGACCGACCGCTTCATGTACCTCGAAGAAGGCGATATCGCCGAAATCCGCCGTGAAAGCGTGCAGATCTGGGATGTCGACGGCAAGGCCGTCGAGCGCGAAACCGTGCAGTACCGCGACAGCGCCGAGTCGGCCGAGAAGGGCGAGTACCGCCACTTCATGCTCAAGGAAATCCACGAACAGCCGTCCGTGGTGCAACGCACCCTGGAAGGTCGCTTGAGCCAGAACCAAGTGCTGGTGCAAGCCTTCGGTCCACAAGCGGCCGAGCTGTTCGCCAAGGTCCGCAATGTGCAGATCGTCGCCTGTGGCACCAGCTATCACGCCGGGATGGTGGCCCGTTACTGGCTAGAAGAACTGGCTGGTATTCCGTGCCAAGTCGAAGTCGCCAGTGAGTTTCGCTACCGCAAGGTCGTGGTGCAACCGGACTCGCTGTTCGTGACCATTTCCCAGTCCGGCGAAACCGCCGACACCCTGGCTGCGCTGCGCAACGCCAAGGAACTGGGCTTCCTCGCCAGCCTGGCGATCTGCAACGTCGGCATCAGCTCGCTGGTGCGCGAATCCGACCTGACCCTGCTGACCCAGGCCGGTCGTGAAATCGGCGTAGCGTCGACCAAAGCCTTCACCACCCAGTTGGTCGGCCTGCTGCTCCTGACCCTGTCCTTGGGCCAGGTGCGCGGCACTCTCGGCAAAGGTGTGGAAGCCGAATTGGTCGAAGAGCTGCGTCGCTTGCCGACCCGCCTTGGCGAAGCCCTGGCGATGGACAGCACGGTGGAGAAAGTCGCCGAGCTGTTCGCCGAAAAGCATCACACTCTGTTCCTCGGCCGTGGTGCACAGTTCCCGGTGGCGATGGAAGGGGCGCTCAAGCTCAAGGAAATTTCCTATATTCACGCTGAAGCCTACCCAGCGGGCGAGTTGAAACACGGCCCACTGGCTCTGGTCGACAATGACATGCCGGTCGTCACTGTAGCGCCGAACAACGAACTGCTGGAAAAGCTCAAATCCAACCTGCAGGAAGTGCGCGCCCGTGGCGGCCAACTGATCGTCTTTGCTGACGAAAAGGCTGGCATGAGCAACGGCGAAGGCACGCACGTGGTGAACATGCCGCACATTCACGACATCCTGTCGCCGATCCTCTACACCATCCCGCTGCAGTTGCTCTCGTACTACGTCGCCGTGCTCAAGGGCACCGACGTCGACCAGCCGCGCAACCTGGCGAAGTCGGTGACGGTGGAATAAGTTATCCACAGAATCGCGGCCGCTGTGAAGCTACGAAATAAAGTCTGTCGGAAATAAATAAAGTCTGTCGCTGGCACCGACGCCCCCGGTTCGGTGTCCAGCGACGCTTCCCTCCGCTCCTCCCTACTCTGGGCGAAGCTCAACGTTTGAAAGCCCAAAATCATCCTGACGATTCAGCCAGAGGAAACTGTGCGTTCCTTTGTGGAGCGAACTCTTTTCATTAAAGGAAAACGTTCTTCCGAGGAAGTGTTTCGGAAATTTCCTGCCACACCTTCTCGGCGCCGATGCGGTAGGTGTGAGCACTTGTGGCTCAACAAATCGTAGAAATAGTTGTACAGGAAATTTGACTTGTACAGTATTCGTCTTATTCTTAAAAAGCTGTACAAGACCCATCAGATTGTACAAGAACCGGTGTGGGCAATGGTCGCCACCACAGGCACCAGCGGCCGCTGAACTTGTCCAAGACCTGCCTACACTGGAGACGCAATATGTCTGACTTCCTGCGACGCTTCGCCCACGACTTCGCAGCGCTGGACGCCAGTAATTTGCACAAACTCCAGGAGCTGTACAGTCACGATGTGCACTTCAGTGATCCGCTTCATGAGATCCAGGGCCTGACAGCACTGCAAGACTATTTCACAGAGCTCTACGCCAACGTCAGCAATCTGGGTTTCAGGTTTCACGGCTACGACCAGGTGCAAGACCATGCCGGTTACCTACGTTGGACCCTGCACTATCACCATCCTCGCCTGCGCCGTGGCCAACTGATAGAGGTCGATGGCTGCTCGTATCTGCTGTGGCACGAGAAGGTGTACCAGCATCGTGATTACTTCGATGCCGGCGCTCTGCTCTATGAGCACCTGCCGTTGATGGGGACCGCCATTGGCTGGTTGAAAAGGAGGCTGGCATGAAACGCATCTGGCTCACTGGCGCCAGCAGCGGCATCGGCGCTGCAATGGCGGACATTCTTCTGACCCAAGGCCATTTTCTGGCCGTCAGCGCGCGCAATGTACAAGCCCTGGAAAAATTACACGCGGAGTACCCACAACAGGTACTTCTGCTGCCAGGCGACCTTACCGATCCGTGCGAAGTTCGAGCCATGGGCGAGCGAATTGAGCACGTTTGGGGCCACCTGGACCAAGCCATCCTGAACGCTGGGACCTGCGAGTACCTGGACGTCAGCGCCTTCGAAGCCAATATGGTTGAACGGGTGATGCGGGCCAATTTGTTTTCTGCGGCCTACTGCGTGGAAGCAGCCCTACCGCTGTTGCGCAAGGCGCAGAAACCGCACTTGGTGGCGGTATGTAGCTCGGTCACTTACCTGCCATTGCCTCGGGCCGGAGCGTATGGCGCCTCCAAAGCGGCTATGCGTTACCTGTTTCAATCGCTGCGTATCGACGTGGCACACGAGGGCATCGACGTCACCCTCGTCAGCCCGGGCTTCGTCGATACGCCGCTCACGCAACAGAACGATTTTCCGATGCCGATGCGTTGGCCCGTGAGCAAGGCTGCCGCTTACATAACAACCCGACTGGAACGACGACCGTTAGAGATCGCCTTTCCCGGGGCATTCATCGCCGCACTCCGTCTATTAGCTGTATTGCCTCAACGTCTGCAACTGGCACTGGGCAAACTCATGGCGCGTCCCGTCACGGAAGAATCTTCATGAAAGTAGCCATCATCGGTAGCGGTATCTCCGGGCTGACCTGCGCCTACCTGCTCAACCGTCAGCACGATGTCACCGTATTCGAGTCGAGTGACTGGATTGGCGGCCATACCCATACTGTTGACGTTGAAGTAAAGGGTGAACGTTTTGCCATCGATACAGGTTTCATCGTCTTCAATGACTGGACCTATCCCAACTTTATCCGACTACTGGATCAACTGGGCGTGACCTCGCAACCCACCGAGATGAGTTTCTCGGTTCAGGATCCGCACACTGGCACTGAATATAACGGCAAAAACCTCAACGGCCTTTTTGCCCAGCGTCGCAACCTGCTCTCGCCCGGTTTCTGGGGCATGTTGCACGACATCTTGCGCTTCAACCGCGAAGCATTGCGTGACCTGGAGGAACAACGCATAGCCGCCGATACCACCCTCGGGGCCTACCTGCGGCAAAACGGCTACGGTCAGCGTTTTATCGAGCATTACATCGTCCCGATGGGCTCGGCGATCTGGTCGATGTCACTGGGCGACATGCATCGTTTTCCGCTTCTGTTCTTCGTGCGCTTCTGTAAAAACCACGGGCTGCTGTCGGTCACCCAGCGGCCACAGTGGCGGGTGGTCAGCGGTGGCTCGCGCAGTTATGTAGCCGCGTTGAGCGCCGGCTTTATCGAGCACATCCGCCTCAATTGCCCGGTGTATCGGGTAGAACGTGACATCGCTGGAGTGAACCTGCACAGCGGCGCCGGCATCGAGCGCTTTGACACCGTGGTTTTCGCCTGCCACAGCGACCAGGCATTAAGCCTGCTGGCGGCTCCCAGCCAAGCCGAGCGGGAGATACTCGGTGCACTGAGTTACGCCGAGAACGACGTGGTGCTGCACAGCGACACTCGTCTGCTGCCGAACCGTCGCCTGGCTTGGGCAAGCTGGAATTACCGCCTCGGCGGCTCAGCCCGGCAACCGGCCGCTGTCACCTACAACATGAATATCTTGCAAGGGCTCCAGAGTGAAACCACCTTCTGCGTTAGCCTGAACCAGACCGAGGACATTGACCCGGACAAAATCCTCAACCGCTTTCGCTACGCCCATCCGCAATATAGCCAGGCAGGACTGCTCGCACAGGCGCGCTGGCAAGATTTACAGGGTGCTCAAAACAGCTACTACTGCGGCGCCTACTGGGCCAACGGCTTCCACGAAGATGGTGTGGTGAGCGCCTTGCGCGTGGCGGCTGCTTTCGGAGAACACCTGTGAACAGCGCGCTATACCGCGGCTGGGTCAGCCACCGCCGGTTGCTGCCGCGCGTTCATGGGTTTCGCTACCGCATGGGTATGCTCTACCTGGATCTTGCGGAGCAATCCCAGGTGCTGGGCCTATCGTGGCTCGCCGGACATTCGCGCTGGGCCGCCTTCGCCTTCCGCGAGACGGACTACCTGCCGCTTTTCACCCGCCAGGGCATAACGCTGAGCGATGCCGTACGTCAGCGCGTGGAGCAGGCCCTTGGCCATGCTCCGCAGGGACGGATCTGCCTGCTCACCCAGCCGCGCAGTTGGGGGCTGTCCTTTAATCCGATCAGTCTGTTTTATTGCTTCGAATCCGACGGCAGTCTGGCCGCCATCCTCTGCGAAGTCAGCAACACCCCTTGGCGAGAGCGTTACCACTACGTATTGCCGACCCACGCGACGGGTGAGTCATGCCATAGGGTGGCCAAGAGCTTTCACGTCTCGCCCTTCCTGCCTCGCGATCTGGAGTACCGAATGCGTTTCTCTGCTCCCGACCAACAGCTGCACGTCACCATGCAGGACTGGCAGGGCGAACAAAAGATCTTTGAAGCGGGTCTGGGCCTGGAGCGCATCGAACTGACGCGCCAAAGCCTGCACCGCCACCTGCTGGACTTCCCCTGGATGACGGGCAAGACCCTGCTCGGCATTTACTGGCAGGCCCTGCGCTTGCTGCTCAAGCGTCTGCCACTGTTTTCCCATGGAGCCGCCAGCGGCGAATACCGCACTGCGAATCTGGAGTCTCGCCATGACAAACCCTAGCCTGAACCCCATCCGCACCTGTGGCTCTGCGGCCAACGGAGTAGGCGCCCGCCTGTTAAAGAAATTGGTTGTACGTCAGTTGGCAAAGCTGCGCTACGGACACTTGGTGGTCATTGTCGACGGTGAGCCCTTGAGCTTCGGCCAGCCAGGCGATGGGCTGCATGGCGAGATCGAAGTGCTTAATGCGGCGCTCTGGCCGATGGTCGCGGCGAATGGCTCAATTGGCGCTGGTGAGGCCTATATCCAAGGCTACTGGAGTAGTCCCGATCTGACTGCGGTGGTCCGCATTTTCGTTGCCAACCTCGATGTGCTGGATGGAATGGAGCGAGGCCTGGCACGTATGCGCCGGCCACTGGCTAAAGCCCTGCACTGGCTCAACCGCAATACGCGTCAAGGCTCGCAGCGCAACATTTCAGCGCACTACGACCTGGGCAACGCGCTGTTTGAACAACTGCTGGACCCCACCATGATGTATTCCTCAGCCATGTTCCGCTCCAGCAGCGACAGCCTCGAACAGGCTCAACTGCATAAGTTGGAGCGCATCTGCCAAAAGCTCGATCTCAAACCCAGTGACCACCTGCTGGAGATCGGTACTGGCTGGGGGAGTATGGCGCTGTATGCAGCCACCCACTACGGCTGCAAGGTCACGACAACCACGCTGTCGCGGGAGCAATTTGCATACACCCAGCGCCGAATTGAGGAACAGTGCCTGCAAGACCGCATTACCCTTCTGTTGCAGGACTATCGTGACCTGACGGGCAAATACGACAAGCTCGTTTCGATCGAGATGATAGAGGCCGTCGGACACCGCTTCCTACCCACTTACTTCAAACAATGCGCCCATCTGCTCAAAGAACACGGTCTTATGCTTTTGCAGGCCATCACCATTCGGGACCAGCGTTATGAGCAGGCGAAAAAAACGGTCGACTTCATCCAGCGCTACATTTTCCCGGGCGGTGCCTTGCCTTCGGTGAGCGCGATGCTGCACACCATCAGTCGCGACACTGACCTGAACCTTCACCACATGGAGGACTTCGGCCTTCACTACGCACGCACGCTTCGCCTGTGGCACGATAACTTGCGGCGCAGCCGGCACAACCTGGAAGCACTGGGCTACGATCAGACGTTCTATCGCCTCTGGGAGTTCTACCTGTGCTACTGCGAAGGCGGCTTCCTTGAGCGAAGCATCGGTACCGCGCATCTATTGCTCGCCAAACCCGGGGCGCGGCCGCAGCCCTTCGGGCTCAAGGCGTGAGCAGACGGGGCCGGTTGTTGCTCAACGCCGGGCTTTTCCAACTCGGCTGGTTCGCCTGCGTGTTGGGTGCGCAACGGTCGTGGCTATTGCTGATTGCAATTGCCTGCCTGGCCATACACCTGCTTTGGATTGCCAACGACCCTGATGAGTGGCGCAGTCTGTTACGGGTAGCCGCCTGCGGTTGGGTGCTGGACAGTGCGCTTTTTCATGTCGGGTTGTTCGACTTTTCCGGCGCCACTTGGGTTCTGCCGCTCTGGCTGGCAATACTTTGGCTGCTTTTCGCCAGCACTTTGCGTCACAGTCTGAGCTGGACAAAGCGACCTTGGTGGATGGGAAGTCTACTAGGAGCCTTTGGCGGGCCTCTCTCCTATTGGGGGGGCGCCCAGTTGGCAGGCGTGGGCCTGCCGCTCGGTACCTGGCCCAGCATGCTGCTACTCGCATTGATATGGACGATATTAATGCCGGCACTGCACCGTATCGCCGAACAGCCTGCGCGGTGACTCAAGACTGCTTGCGAAAGAACAAGGTGATCTGGCCGACCTCCACCCCGAACTTGGTCATGAACGAGCGATTGATCATCGTGTTCTTGTCCATCAGGTACATCCAGTCGTCTAAGTCGACCTGATACTCCTTGCCATCCACCGGTAGGCTCAACACATATTTCCAGCGCAGTGTATTGCCCGCTATCTCACCACGCGCCTCACCCACCACATCGCCAGCGGTTCCGCGCCATTGACTGGAACCAACCGGGGTGAGCGTCCACACCCGTTTTTGCTGAGTACCGTCGCTGTAAGTAAATGACTCGTCGAGGATCAGCCTGTCACCTTCGGAGTGGCCATTGATCTCCACGTGGAAGCGCTTGGTGACCTCACCTGAACGCTTTTGAAACATACCCCAGGCTATGACGCGGCCCTCGAAGAATTTGCGCAACTCAAGCGTGGGTGTCTCTTGGCTGTAGGTGTGCACATCCACCCGACTGCAACTTGCAAGACCAATGCAAAGCAGCATTATTCCTATCTTCAACATGTGCATTTCCTCCACGCTCTCAGGGTTTAGCTGCACCCAGTAATTGGGCGCGCAGCTCCGGATTGCGTGTTCGGGGGTCAAGCCAGATGGCAAAAAAGGCTTTGGCGAACGCCTCATCCCTAACCACATGCTGGAGCGTCTCGCCGACGTAAAAACGGGCGCCCTCTCCAGGCATGTAGACTCCGGTGATGCGGTCACCGGCACGCACATCGACAAACGCCTGTCGCATCTCTCGCTCCCAGCGGGTCATCAGCTCTGTATTCAGGGAGTTGGGCGACAGGCGACGGATTTCCTTAAGGCTGGCCTCAACCAGATCATCGCGACTAACAGCCCGACTGTAGGTCAGCTCCAGCGCAAAAGGCGCATCAGAATCCAGCGGGTCACCGGCAATCAGGCGTTGGCTCCAGAATTGCGCGCTGTAGATGGAGAGCCCAAAGACGCGCATCTCCCCGCTACCCAACCGACGAGCATCGGGTAAAGCCTCGCGCCAACCCGCCAATAGTTCTGCACTCTGGAGTATCAGAACAAGGCAGATAAGGAGGGAGGTTAAGCGGCCCTTCTGCATGGTCATGCATAGACCTCGACAAGACTCAATCGACGTCTTTAAAAGTTATACCAAATAATGATTTTGTACAGCTAACGTCTCAAGCGTGACGGTTCAGACTGACTGCCGATACCGAGTTTGGCGTAGATGTTCTTGCGGTGAATCTTCACCGTGCCGGGGCTAGAAGGTGTCGAACAACGCCAATGGCCCATGATTGCCTTCGTAGACGAACAGCACGAAATGGTCGATCGGACATATTTGCCGCAACCAGTGACTCAAACCCGACAGCCGAGAGTGCCCAGCGGGCAGGTCCAGCAGGCGGGCGGCGGCAAGCCGTTGAAAAGATGCACCGCAACGGGGCTATCGTGTTACCTAGTGCTACAGCGCGGGTATCAAATTGTCCCCGAGGACCCCTATGGATCGGCTACAGGAAATGCAAGTCTTCACCACCGTTGCCCAGGAGCAGGGCTTCTCGGCGGCGGCGCGGCGGTTGGGATTGTCGGCGGCCAGCGTGACTCGGGCGGTGGCGGCGCTGGAGGTGCGTATCGGCACGCAGTTGCTGATTCGGACCACGCGCAATGTGCACCTGTCTGAGGCCGGGCAGCGATACCTGGAAGACTGCCGGCGGATTCTGGCGGACATTCAGGAAGCTGAAGCGTCGGCGGCGGGCAGTCACGCGCAACCTCGTGGGCAACTGACGGTCACCGCGCCGGTGTTGTTTGGCGACTTGTACGTCACGCCTGTGATGGTCGGTTTCCTTGAGCAGTATCCCGAGGTCAGCATCAATGCCTTGCTGGTCGACCGGGTGGTGAACATGGTCGAAGAGGGCGTTGATGTCGCGGTACGTATCGGCGATCTGCCGGACAGCAGCCAACACGCGGTGCTGGTGGGCCAGGTGCGACGAGTGGTCTGCGGCTCTGCGGCTTACCTGGAGCAGCATGGTCGGCCGACCCATCCCGAGGACCTGCAACGGGCACGGATCATTGCGACCTCCGCCGTAGGCCAGCAGCGTAGTTGGCCGTTCAGGGTCGCGGGCGAAACCTTGAATGTGCGTCTCGAACCGCGATTGGTGACGACCGCCAATCAGGCGGCGATCAGTGCCGCGAGCCTCGGCTTAGGGCTGACCCGAGTGCTTTCATACCAGGTTGCGGGGAAGGTGGCGGCGGGTGAGTTGGAAATAGTCCTCGAAGACTTTGAACTTCCGCCCATGCCCATTCACGTGGTGTACCAGGGTGGACGCAAGGCGCCGGCGCGGGTTCGCAGTTTTGTCGACTACGCCGTCCACGCCTTACGCGAGCATCCATCGTTACGTAGCTGATGCGTTATTGCACTGGCTGAAATAATGGATTGTCTTTTCTGGTGATTCTGTTGTTTTTCAACGCGGCGCAAGATGGCTCTCAACAGCGCGATCCAACCCGGAACCGCGCCAATCAGTCCCGGAGCCAATCATGCACGCCATCAAACTCTACAACTTCCCCCGTTCAGGACACGCCCACCGCGTGGAGCTGATGCTGTCGTTGCTGGAGCTGCCCACGGAGCTGATCTTCGTCGATCTGGCTAAGGGTGAGCACAAACAAGCGGATTTCCTGAAAATAAATTCCTTTGGCCAAGTGCCGGCAATTGATGATCAGGGCGTGGTGCTGGCCGACTCCAATGCGATCCTGGTGTACCTGGCACAAAAGTATGGCAACGGGCGGTGGCTGCCCAGCGACCCGCTCGGCGCGGCGCGAGTGCAGCGTTGGCTGTCGGTGGCTGCCGGGCCGATTGCCTTCGGTCCGGCCGCTGCAAGACTCATTACGGTGTTCGGCGCAACGTTCAACGCCGATGAGGTTATCGCCCGTGCCCATGCCTTGCTCAAAGTGATGGATCAGGAACTGGTCAGCTCGAGCTACCTGGTCGATAACACACCGACCATCGCCGATGTCGCGGCTTACAGCTATATCGCCCACGCTCCGGAAGGCAATGTCTCGCTGGCCGACTATCCCCACGTGCGTGCCTGGTTGGCGCGGATCGAAGCGTTGCCCGGCTTCGTGCCCATGCCACGCACTGTGGCTGGTCTGCAAACCGCCTGAGATTGCGCCATGTGCGCAGGGGAGTGAGGTCATGGAGCTTTCACCGTGGCATGCCGGCGAGCAACAGTTGCAGGCTCGCGTTGGAGTAGCTGAGCGCATGGAGGCGTTTGGGCGCAAGGTCATCCGCAAGGAAATGCCGGATCAACACCGGCAGTTCTATAGCCAACTGCCGTTCATGCTGTTCGGCGCAGTTGATGCCCAGGGCAATCCCTGGGCCAGCATCCTCGAGGGCCCAGTCGGTTTTGCTCATTCCCCGGCGCCAGCGCTGTTGCAGCTCGACAGCCTGCCGGCGTCCGACGACCCGGCACAACTGCAAGCCGGTGCGGCGATCGGCATGCTCGGAATCGAACTCCACACCCGGCGCCGCAACCGCCTCAATGGTCGAGTGGGCGCACTCGATGATCAAGGCTTGAGTGTTGAAGTCGAGCAGGCTTTCGGCAATTGCCCGCAATACATCCAGCTGCGCCAGTTTGAGACGGTGCCTTTGGCTGATCCGGCGACGCGCAAGGCGCAGCACCTGGATGGGCTGGATGACGCTGCCAAAGCGGTGATTGAGTCAGCCGACACTTTTTTTATCGCCAGCTACGTGGATGTGGATAACGCTCGCTCGGTCGATGTTTCCCATCGTGGCGGTCAGGCGGGTTTCGTCAAAATCGAAGGTGATTGCCTGACAGTCCCCGATTTTGCCGGCAACCTGCACTTCAACACCTTGGGCAATCTGTTGCTAAACCCGCGTGCCGGCCTGCTGTTTATCGACTTCAAAACAGGCGACCTGCTGCAACTCACCGGCCGCACCGAGATCCTCCTTGAGGGGCCATTGGTGGAGGCATTTCAGGGCGCCGAGCGGCTGTGGAAGCTGCATGTCGAGCAGGTAGTCCGGCGGCCTGCGGCGTTGGCGTTGCGCTGGCGCTTTGATGGGGTTTCCCCCAACAGTTTGCTGACCGGGACCTGGGAGCAGGCGGCGGCGCGTTTGCAAGCGCGGGCATTGGGTGATCGGTGGCGGCCCCTGCGGGTCAGCCGGATTGAGCGCGAGAGTCAGCATATTCGCTCGATCTACCTTGAAGCGGGGGATGATGCCGGCTTGCCGTTGTTCCAGGCGGGGCAGCATTTGCCGGTGCGTTTCACCCTTGATGACCAGGTGCACATCCGTACCTATAGCCTGTCGAGCGCGCCATCCGATGATTTCATGCGCATCAGCGTCAAGCGTGAGGGGCGGGTGTCGTCGCACTTGCATGAGCGAATCAAGGTCGGTGATGTGATCGAGGCGCGTGCGCCCCAAGGGCATTTCACTGTCGCTGCTGACGAGCGCCGGCCCTTGGTGTTGCTGGCCGCGGGCGTGGGAATTACGCCGTTGTTGTCGATGTTGCGCGAGGTGGTTTACCAAGGGCAACGCACCCGCCACACCCGGCCGAGTTGGCTGCTGCAGAGTTCTCGCAGCCTTGCTGACCAGCCGTTTCGCGCTGAGTTGGATCGCTTGCTGGAGAACGGCGACGGTACCGTGCAGGTGGTGCGCGTGCTCAGCCAACCGGAGCCGGAGGCGCAGGAGGGCGTGGACTTCGATCGGCGTGGGCGTATCGATCTGGCCTTGGTGCAGGAGGTGCTGCAGATCGAGGACTACGATCAAGCGGACTTCGTCCTCTGTGGCCCAGGCGGTTTTACTCAGGCCCTGTATGACGAACTGCGTGATCTGGATGTGGACGATCAACGGATTCACGCCGAGACTTTCGGGCCCTCGACGTTGCGTCGCAGACCTGACCCACTGGCCCCGGTCATCGAGCAACCGGCCGCAGCCACTGGCGCGGTGACGGTGACCTTTCAAAACGCGCAGATCAACGCGCGGTGGCAGCCGGAGGCAGGCAGCTTGCTGGAACTGGCGGAGAGCCAGGGGCTGCGTCCGGAGTTCAGTTGTCGGGGAGGCTCTTGTGGCACTTGCCGGACGCGCCTGATAAGCGGACAGGTGAATTATCCACAGCCCCCGGCGGAGTTGCCGGGAGACGGAGAGGTGCTGATCTGCTGTGCGATTCCGGCCAAGGGCGAGCAGCCGCTGGTGCTGGAGTTGTAAGACTTCGCCTCAGGCAAACGACAGGGTTTTTTCCGCCAGTAATTCCTCATACAAGCGGGCCCACTGGCGGCCCATTTCCTCGGCGGTGAATAGCTGTCGGTAGCGAGCTTCGGCCTTGATGCCCATGGTGGCAGCTTGCACTGGGTTATCCCACAGAGTGCGCATGGCCTGACGGAAGGCCTGGGGATTACTTGGCGGCACCACCAGGCCGGTTTCGCCGTGGTTGTTGATGAAGCTGGTGCCGGTACCGATTTCGCTGGAGATCATCGGCTTGCCGTACATCGCGCCTTCCAGCAGCGAGATGCCGAAGGCTTCCGATCGCAGGTGCGACGGAAAGACCATGGCGTAGCTCAACTCCAGCACGGCGGCCTTGTCGGCGTCGTCGAGGCGCCCGACGAACTTGATGTTGCGCAAACCCAAGGCTGCAGCCTGGGCCTGCAACTCGCTTTCCAGCGGACCGGCACCGACGATCACCACCGGGTAGTCCACGTCCTTGAGCGCTTCGATGAGGATGTGCAGGCCCTTGTAGTAACGCATCACGCCAACGAATAGGAAGAACCGCTCGCCCAGGCGCTCACGCCATCGGGCCATGCGTTCGGGGTCGGATTTGGGGTAAGCCGATTTGTTCAGTCCATAGGGAATGACTCGGGTTTTTTGCGGAAATTGCTTGAGTACATCGCTGGTTTGCAGGTAGTTCGGCGATGCCGCGACGATCCGGTCAACGCTGGCGAGGAAGCGCGTCATCAAGGGTCGATAAAGGGTCAGCAAGTGCTTCTGGCGAATGATGTCCGAGTGGTACGTAACCACGCTGGGTTTGTTCATGCCGCTGAGAAAGTGCACCAGGTCCATGAACGGCCAGGGAAAGTGGTAGTTGACCACGTCAGCCTCAGCCGCCAGCTCACGAAATTGTTTGAGCACGCTGTAAGAAAAACCGGTGGAGGCGATCTGCACATCCAACTTGGCGCGATGAACCTGGTGCTGACCGAATGGAATCACTACCGGTACCGGGTTGGCACTCAGAGTCAGGACTTGGCTTTCTATCCCGTGCGCAACGCCGCTTTCGCACAGCTCGAACATCACCTGCTCGATGCCGCCCACGCTTTCCGACAGATAGGTTTTGAAGAAATGAAGGACGCGCATTCAACCTCCCAAAGCCTGGCGATAAGCGCGAGCGGTGAGCGTCGCGCAACGATTCCAGGAAAAAAGCCGCGCCTGTTGCAGCCCGGCTTCTCGGCATGCTTGCCAATGCGTTTGATCATCGACCAGCCGGCTCATGGCATCGCGCAAGCCGTTCAGGTCATGGGGTTCAATATAGTTGCCGGCAGCGCCCGCGACCTCCGGCATCGCCGAACGCCGGGTGACGACCACCGGCGTGCCGCTGGCCATGGCTTCCAGCACTGGAAGGCCGAAGCCTTCATACAACGAAGGAAATATCAGCGCTCGGGCACCGGCGATCAATTGAGCCACATGCTCGTCGGACAAATAGCCGAGCAGGCAGACCGTGCCTTCAAGCATGCGCTTGCGCAGTTCTTCATTGAGTTGTTCGGTCTTCCAGCCGGCCATTCCGACGATCAGCAAGGGAAATTGCTGGCGCATCGACTCCGGCAGAAGGGCATGGGCCCGCAACGCCTGCAGCAGATTTTTTCGCGGCTCCAGGGTGCCGACACAAAGGAAATAGCCACGGGGCTCGACGCCGTGGCTGAGCAGTACGCTGCGTAATTCATCGTCGGTACGCGGGTGGAAACGTGGCGCGGCGCCCAGCGGGGCGACGATGAAACGCTCCGGCCCCAGACCGAAATAGGCCTGCGCCTCGTCGGCAATGAACTGTGAGTCGGTGAGAATCAGACTGGCCTGCTTCACGCCCTGTTCCAGGCGCCGTTCGATTTCCTTCAGGCGCGCCGCCGGTTGGGTCGCGGGGTAGTGCACGTGGGTCAGGTCGTGCAGGGTGACGATGGTCGGGCCCTTGAACGCCAAGGGCCACAGGCTCGGTTCGTGGTACAGGTCGACCGTCTGTGGCCGGCCCTTGTCGAAGCGCCGTTGTTCCAGCCAGCGCCGGGCCTGATAGGCACCGGGAATCTGCCGTAGCACCGGGGTGATCCGCGAATAGCCCGGCAGCGCGGCGGCTGGCAGCACCGGGCTCCAGCCCCAGCCGTGGAACAGCGACAACTCAACGTCGGATTCCTGGCTCAGAGCGTGAATCAGCTCTGTCAGGTAATGCCCGATACCGGTACGCGGGGCCTGGAGGATGCGCGCGTTAAGAGCAATCTGCATGCTGCTTCTCGACGCGCACCGCAGGCTTGTGCACATGGCTCATGACCCGCTCGATCAACTGCGCACTGGCCTCGCGCCAACCGAGCCAACGCCATTCGCTGACGTTGCGTTCTGCCGGGAAGCGACCGGTGGTCTCCATTTCGCTGATCAGATTCACCAGATTCTGCGGATCGTCCAGATCGAAGTACGCCATGAACGGCCCGCCGATCTCGCGGAATACCGGAATATCGCTGCCCATCGCCGGCAAGCCGCGTTGCATGGCCTCCACCAATGGCAGGCCGAATCCTTCGACATGCGAGGGAAACACCAGCGAAGTGGCGTTGGAGTAAGCGTGCTCCAGGCTGCGATCGCTGAGGTCGTTGAACATGAACAGGCGTTTATTGAGCTCGGGGTGTTTGCGGATGCGTTCGATCAGCGCATCGCATTTCCAGCCGATCCGTCCGGCAATACACAGCCGGGCCCGCGAACCATTGGCCCAGGCTATTTCGAAGGCATCGAGCAGGTAACTGTGGTTCTTGCGCGGCTCGATGGTGCTGACCATCAGGAACACCGGGTCCTTGCTTTTGAACATCTGCTTGAGCGCCGGATCCACCGGCGTTGAGTCGTCGCACAGATCCAGTTCGCTGCCGAGGTGGAAATAGTCGAACCAGCGTTGCGCCACCTGCGTCGGGCCCACTCGTCGGAGCATTTCATCGTGGACCTGATCGCGAATGGTTTCGGAGATCGCAACATAGCCGTCGGCGGTTTTCGTGATCCAGTCGAACCAGTCGCTGAATACGCGCACCAGACCGGCGTCGCAGAACTGAGGATGAGTCAGCGGAATCAAGTCATAGACGACCGAAACGATGCCCACCCCATCACGCTTGAGTTGTTCGGCCAGGGGAAAAAAATTGGTTTGCCAGGACGAGTCCAGCAGCACCAGTTGATCACCCGCCTGATGTTGCAAAGGTTTGCAGCGAGTAGGGATTTCCTGGCGCTTTAGGCAGAAATTGAGCAGGCGAATCGGCACGCTCAAGGCGCCGAACACGGCGAGCCGGCAACCCACGTATAGCACCCGTCGGGCGAAATTCGATTGGCAAAATGGCCGGCGTCGCTCCAGCTTACGGTGCAGCAGCCAGAATTTGCTGGCGATTTGCTCCAGGCGTACGCGCAGGCCCATCAGGTCGAGCTTGGGCACCGCCAGCGGGGCGAGGCTGGTCACTTCATACAACGCGTCGTTGAGCATCACTACCGGAATGCACTGCAATGAAGGGTCTTTTTTTGGCAACTCGCGGATGACGTTTCGCACCACGCGCTGGATGCCCGAATTGGCCTCCGGGTATTCGAACACATAGGTGCATTCAACCAGCAAACGCGTCATGAAGTTGTCTCCGGATTCACGGGTGTAATGGATGAGCGGCTGATGCTGGTCTGGGCTTCCAGCCAGGAACAGCCGACGAAATCTTCCTGACGGTTATTGATGACGTGAAACACCAGGCCGTAGTCGCGCCATTCGAAATTGCGGTCAAGGTGCGAATCCAGGCGCGACAGGCTCAAGGCCACCGAGTAATTGCCCTTGCCCAGGCGCATGGGGAAGGCGAAGCGGTAGGTCACGCGTTCGCCGGCCTGCAGGTCGGTCAGGGCCTGGTCCAGGCGATGGGTGTTGATCCCGTACATGGCCTGGCCCAGGCGGTCCTTGATCAGGAAGCCGAGGACCAGGCGCTCGATGTCCTGGCGCACATCGACCTGCACTTCCAGCACCATCAGCTGGCCGACTTCGGCAACCTCCACCGAACGCTGACGTTGGTCCAGCAGGCGCACGCTGTGGATGGTCGCCTCGCCGGTGCCGGAAATGGTTTGCACCTGGCCGTTGGCGAGCATTTCCTGGCGCACGATCTGCCCTTCGCGTTCGGCGAGCATGGCGTTGTAGTAGTCCATCACCTCTTCTGGTTTGCCGTGCATGGCCATGCGGCCTTTTTCCAGGAGGATCGCGGTGTCGCAGATCGACTGAATCGCCGAGCGATCATGGGACACGATCAGCAGGGTGGTGCCGTCACGGCGGAAGCTGCGGATGCGCTCGAAACTCTTGTGCTGGAAGTAGGCATCACCCACCGACAGGGCTTCATCGACGATCAGAATGTCGGGCCGGCGCGCGGTGGCGACGCTGAACGCCAGGCGCATCTGCATGCCGCTGGAGTAGGTGCGCACCGGATGATCGATGGCTGCACCGATTTCGGCGAAGCCTTCGATCTCTGGCATCAGTGCATCGATTTCCTCGACCTGCATGCCCAGCAACTGGCCGGCCATGAACACGTTCTGGCGGCCGGTGAAGTCCGGGTGAAAGCCCATGCCCAGTTCAAGCAGCGCGGCGACCCGCCCTTGCAGGTGAATCTGCCCGCAGGTGGGTTGGGTGGTGCCGGTGATCATTTTCAGCAACGTGCTTTTGCCGGCGCCGTTGACCCCGACAATCCCCACTGCTTCACCGGCCGGGATTTCAAAGTCGACACCCTGCAGCACCCAATGCTGTTGATGACGAACCCGGGAGAAAGGCACCAGCCATTCCAGCAGGCGGCTCCAGCGATTGGGGTACTGTTTGTAGGCCTTGCCCAGGCCACTGACGCGTATGTGTCCCATTAGAGTTCATCCACCATTTCACCAACGCGCTGGCGGAAAAGCCGCAGCCCCATCAAACAGAGCAACAGGCCGACCACCAGCAGTGGCGTCAGCGAACTCCAGTCCGGCCATTGGTTATAGAGGAATACGTTCTGGTAGCTGTGCATCAAGGCGGTCAGCGGATTGAGTGCAAGCACGCGCTGGATGTCTTCCGGCAGGATCGACATCGGGTAAACGATGGGCGTCAGCCAAAACCAGAACTGCAGGAGGATCCCGAAGAATTGCCCGACGTCGCGGAAAAACACGTTGAGCACACCCAAAATCATCCCCAGCCCCGCCGAGAACATCACCTGCAACGCCAGCAGCGGCACCAGCGCCAGCAACGCCATGCCGGGCAGGCGGCCACTGATCAGCAGGAAGCCGATGAACAGGGCGAGGATGATCGCAAAGTTGATCCCGGCGTTGAGTAGCACGATCACCGGCAGGCAGATTCGCGGGAAGCTGATTTTCTTCAGCAGGTTGGCGTTTTCCAGGAACATGCTCTGGCTGCGCAGGGTGATCTCCGAGAACAGGCCCCAGGTCAGCAGGCCTGCGCACAGGTACACGCTATAGGCCAATCCGTCATCCACGCCCGGCAGGCGGGCCCGCATGATCTGCGAGAAGATCACCGTATAGACGACGATCATCGACAGCGGGTTGAGCACGGTCCAGAGCGCGCCGAACAACGAATTGCGATACCGCGATTGAAACTCCCGCTTGACGCTACCGAGGATGAAGCCACGATAACTGCGCATCGAGCGGTACAGGTTAAGCAGCATTCAGACCGTCCTTCCGTACTGATCTTCGAAGCGGACAATATCGTCCTCTCCCAGATACTCACCGCTTTGCACTTCAATGATGACCAGGTCGATCACTCCTGGGTTTTCCAGGCGATGCTTGTGCCCGGCCGCGATGAACGTCGACTCGTTCTTGGCGACCAGATGTGTGCCCGAACCATTGTTGGTGACCTTGGCCATGCCCTCGACCACCACCCAGTGTTCGTTGCGATGATGGTGCATTTGCAGGGACAGCTTGGCGCCGGGCTTGACCACGATGCGCTTGATCTTGAAGCGCGGCCCTTCCTCGAGCACGGTGTAGGTGCCCCACGGACGGCAGACGGTCCGGTGCAGCCGATAGCTCTCGTGGTCGTTGTCCTTGAGCTGCTTGACCACCTTGCGCACGTCTTGCGCGCGGTCGGCATGGGCGATCAGCACGGCGTCGGCGGTGTCGATGACGATCAGGTTATCCACACCCACGGTCGCGACCATGCGCCCGTCGCTTTGCACGTAGTTGTCGCGACTGTCGATAAACAGCGCTTCGCCGCTGGCGCGGTTGTTCTGTGCGTCGGCTGGCAGCAGGGCGCTGACTGCACCCCAGGAACCGATGTCGCTCCAGTCGAATCCGGCCGGAATCACCACGACTTTTTCCGAGCGCTCCATCAAGGCGTAGTCGATGGAAATGTCGGTCATTTGCGCGAAGTGCGCGGTTGACAGTTCCTGTTGCAGGCAGCCACCGGTTTCCACCACGGCGCTGGCCCCCAGGCAACAGTCCGCCTGCTCCAGCAGCTCCGGGGCATGGATTTTCAGTTCTGCCAGTAAGGTGCTGATGGCGAAGCAGAACATTCCCGAATTCCACAGGAACGCCTGGCTTTCGACGTAGTGGGTCGCGGTTTGCAGATCGGGCTTTTCGACAAAGCGTGCGACCCGGGATGCGCCTTGCTCATCCAGTTGCTCACCACGCTCGATGTAGCCGAAGCCAGTCTCCGGCGCGGTGGGAATGATGCCGAAAGTCACCAGGTGTCCGGACTCGGCTAGCTTCACCGCGTGTTTCACCGCTGCACGGAACGCCTCTTCGTTGCGGATCAGGTGATCGGCCGGCATCACCACCATGATCGCGTCGTCGCCGTGCAGCGCTTGCAGCGAGAGCGCTGCGGCAGCAATTGCTGGCGCGGTGTTGCGGCCGGTCGGCTCGAGGATGAAGTGCCCGCGATGATGACCCAGGTGAGCCTGCTGGTAGTGATCCTTGCTCTGGAAGTAGTAGTCGCGATTGGTCACGGTAACGATGTCGCCGTGACTGCCCAGCAGCGAAGCGGCCCGCCGGTAGGTCTTGCCCAGCAGCGTCTCGCCATCGGGCAGCATCATGAACGGCTTGGGATGGCCTTCACGCGAAACCGGCCAGAGCCGTGTACCGGCACCGCCAGAAAGAATCACAGGTATCAGCATGGCCTACTCCTTGGCGACTCGTTTCATGTCCGCATCCATCATCATGCGGATCAGGGTCTGCAGATCGGTTTTCGGTTTCCAGCCCAGCAGTCGCTGTGCCTTGGCCGGATTGCCCAGCAGTACGTCGACTTCAGCCGGGCGGAAGAACGCCGGGTCGATCTTCACGTAATCACGATAGTCGAGGCCGGCATGGTCGAAGGCGATCTGGCACATCTCGCGCACCGTGGTGGTGACGCCGGTGGCGACCACGAAATCGTCGGCCTTGTCCTGTTGCAGCATCAGCCACATGGCTTCGACGTAGTCACCGGCAAAGCCCCAGTCCCGCTTGGCGTCGATGTTGCCCAGGCGTAGCTCCTGTTGTTTGCCCTGTTTGATCCGGGCAGCGGCGTCGGTGACCTTGCGGGTCACGAACTCGATACCGCGCAGCGGTGACTCGTGATTGAAGAGGATGCCGCTGCTGGCGTGGAGGTTGAAGCTTTCACGGTAGTTGACGGTGATCCAGTGACCATAAAGCTTGGCCACGCCGTACGGACTGCGCGGGTAGAACGGGGTGTTCTCGTCCTGTTGCGCGGCCTGGATCAGGCCGAACATTTCGCTGGTCGAGGCCTGATAAAAGCGGGTGTGCGGACTGAACTGGCGGATCGCTTCGAGCAGGTGGGTCACGCCCAAGCCGTCGACAATGCCCGTGGTCACCGGCTGATCCCAGGACGCCGCGACAAAGCTCTGCGCCGCCAGGTTATACACCTCGTCGGGCGCGGCCTTGATCACCGCACGCTGCACTGAACAGGCGTCGGCCATGTCACCATCAAGGTAGTGAATGGCACTTTCGACGCCCATTTCCCGCAGGCGCCAGCGCGAATCGCTGCTGCGCCGCGCAACCAGGCCGTAGACTTCATAACCCTTATCGAGCAACAGCTTGGCCAGATACGCGCCGTCCTGGCCAGTGATCCCCGTGATCAATGCACTTTTAGTCATTCTTGTCTTACCCGTGACTCCCAGTCGGACAGGATCGCCCGCAGAGATTGTTGTGTTGTCAGTTCTGGCGTCCATCCTGTGGCCTGCTGCAGCCTGGCATGGCTGCCGCAGACGCGACGCTGCTCTGCACGGCGCATGCGTGCAGGGTCTTGAATCAGTTGAACCTCGACCTGGGCCAGGTCGGCCAGTTGCTCGATCAGCCCACGCACGCTCTGCTCGACACCGGAGCAAATGTTGTAGACCTGGCCCGGTTCACCCTTGGCGAGCAGGGCCAGGTAGGCCGAGACCACATCGCCCACATCGAGAAAATCGCGAGTGACGTCGATATCGCCCACTTGCAACTCAGGCGCTTGCAGGCCCTGGCGGATTCGGCAGATCTGCCGGGCGGCGCTGGCGACGACAAAGCTGTCAGCCTGACCGGCGCCGATATGGTTGAACGGGCGAGCGACCAGCACCGGCCAGCCTTCGGTCATGCCCCATTGCAGGCTCAGCAGTTCGGCCGACAGTTTGCTAACGGCGTACGGGTTACGCGGGCAGGGCGCTTGTCGCTCGTCGATGGGCAAGGCTTCTTCGCCAACCTGGCCATAGACGTCGCCGGAACTGACATACAGGAAAGTGCCCTGGAAGCCACGTCCCTTGAGCGCCTGCAATAGATTCAGGGTGCCCAGCAGATTGACCTGAAAGGTATTGGCCGGGTCGCGGAAGGCTTCGGGGATGAAGGTCTGGCCGGCGAGATGAATCACCGCGTCGGGCAATTGCGGCCACAGGCCTTCAAGGCTTTGTGGTTCGCGCAGGTCATAGCCTGCGGCAGCTGGCAGCAACTCCCATTGCGAGTCGGCGGCGTTCAGGCGCGTCTGGAGATGTCGGCCGACAAATCCATTCAGGCCCGTAACGAACAGACGCTTTTTCACGCAGCGGTCCCCTTGGTCGGTCAACTCTGTCATCACCAGAATTCCTGGTTGCTATTCCGAATAGCCCTACAAATCCATTAGGAATTTCTGGTAAGCAAAGTTGTTGTTGTAGTTGTTTGCCCGTCAATCTGTGCCAATTGCGCGGTAATTTCAACAGGTCTCATCGTGACTGATGAGTTCTCATTGGGACGATCGTATTAATTCGCCTGCGGTGTTCACGAACCCCCAACGGATGTGTTTAGAATGCCTCTCAGCACCATTGCCCAGCGATCAGCTCAGGGGTCTTTCGACACTTGGAACTGACCAAAAAAACAAGAACGTAGACGGGCATGCAGACGCTGACGAACTCCGCAAGTGCGGGTCGAGCCGTGGCTGTGCCGTCATCAGAGTGAGGTTGCCCAAGGGGCGCCCTCATCGTGGGATGCCATGAATTTCATTCTTTACTCGGATGTGAACGACCGCTCGATCAGCCAGAGTCTCGGCCGTCCTGAATACAGCTACTACTTCGTGCTCAAGGCTTATCGTCCGGTTCTTGAGAGTCTTGGCCGGGTGCATGTGGTGGACTCGGTCGGCGAGGTCGATCCGCTGTTTCGGCGTCTTGCCGCCGAAGGTGAAGAAGCTCTGTTCGTGTCGTTCGCGCCACCCCACAAGACTCCCTGCGACCTGAGCTGCCCGACGCTCTGCGTAGTGGCCTGGGAGTTTGACTCGATCCCCACCGAACACTGGGACAACGACTTTCAGCAGGACTGGAGTCGCACCCTGGCGCGCCATGGCCGTGTGATCACCCTGTCAACGCATACCGCGCAAGCCGTGCGCCGGGCGTTGGGTGAGGACTTTCCGGTGCTGGTGCTGCCAACACCGCTGTGGGAGCGATTCGCCGAGATTCGTGAGCAGTTTCCGAGTACCCCGGTCAATCCGGGCGCCACTCTGCAGATCCAGGGTTGCATTATCGACAGCCGGGGCTTGGGGTTGTCCGCTGACGGCCTGATCGCGCCCATTATCCCTGAGCCAGAACCAGAGCCAGAGCCAGAGCCAGAGCCAGAGCCAGAGCCGATTCCCGAACCCGAACCGCTCGTTGTCGTCGAGGCGCCGTCACTGACCTGGCGGCGCCGGCTGTTCATCGCCAAGCATTACCTGCGGCAGACCTACATCGAAGGCTTTAGCGACCTGCTGCCGGACAGCCTGCGGGCACGGCTGCGTGGCAACCGCCCGGTCGAAGCAGTAGCAGAGCCGGAGCCGGAGCCGATGGTCGAGGTGGAGCCGGAGGTGGAGGAGGTGATCGTCATCGAAGCGCCGGTCGAGGAGATGCACCCACAAGCGCAGTTTCCCGCGACCGATGCAGTGGTCGAAACCCAGGTCGATGGCGTGATCTACGTCAGCGTGTTCAACCCCGATGACGGGCGCAAGAACTGGCACCAGTTGATCACCGCGTTCTGTTGGGCGATGCGTGATGTCGAGGACGCGACCCTGGTGTTGAAAATGACCCAGAAGGACCTGTCCACCTATTACGTGCACATGCTCACGCTGTTGTCGCAACTCTCGCCCTTCAGTTGCCGCGTGTTAGTCATGCATGGCTATCTGGACGATCAACAGTTTTCCCGGCTGTACGGCGCCGCCAGTTTCTATGTCAACGCTTCGCGCTGCGAAGGTCTGTGCCTGCCGTTGATGGAGTTCATGGCGTGCGCCAAACCGGTGATCGCCCCTCGGCACACGGCGATGCTGGATTACATCGACGACAGCGTCGCGTTCATCGTCGACTCCAGTCAGCAACCTGCGATATGGCCGCAGGACTCGCGGATTCTGTATCGCACGGTTTCCCATCGCCCGGATTGGGGGTCGTTGAAAAATGCTTATCTGGCCAGCTACCAAATGGCGAAAGAGCAGCCCGAGCGCTACCAGGTGATGGCGCTGGCGGCTAACGAACGCATGCGTGAGTACTGCAATTTCGCTGGGGTACAGCAGCGCCTTGGCGATTTTCTCGACGATGTGCCGCAGGTGCAGGTCGCTGTGACGGGGGCCGCATCATGCTGATCATCATTCATTCGGAAACCAACAAAAGTAACATCGAGCAGAACCTCGGTCGGCCCGAGTACAGCTATTACTTTGTGCTCAAAGAGTTCCGCCCGGTGCTGGAGCGCATCGGCCAGGTGATCGAGGTGAGCGACCCGGACGAACTGGTCGATCGCCTGTATTTCGATTGCCGCAGCCGCGGCGAAGACTGTGTGTTCCTGTCGTTCTCGCCGCCTCATCGCACGCCGATCCACTACGCCTGTCCTACCATTCCGGTTTTCGCCTGGGAGTTCAGCACCATTCCCACCGATACCTGGCACGGCGAACCCCGCCACGACTGGCGCGTGGTGCTGGAGGCCGCCGGTGCCGCTATCACCCATTCCAGCTTCACCGTACAGGCCGTGCGTGATGCCATGGGCCCGGCCTATCCCGTCAGTGCCATTCCGGCGCCGGTCTGGGATCGCTTTGCCCATCGCGGCCAGGCTCTGGGGCAATCTGCGCTGGCGCAACGGGTGACGCTCAACCTGCGTGGCCTGTTGCTCGACAGTCGTACCCTCGACTTGCGCCCCTATGGTCCGCCTGCGTTGCGCGAGGGCGAGCCGGTGTCTTTCGACAGGCCGGTGGGGGATTGCCAGGTCGAACTGGACGGAGTGATCTACACCTCGGTGTTCAATCCCTACGATGGCCGCAAGAATTGGCAGGACATGCTCAGTGCGTTCTGCACGACCTTCCGCGATACGGCAGATGCCACGCTGGTGTTGAAACTGACCCACCATGACATCTCTGATGCGTTGAACGACATGCTCCACCACCTGTACAAGAATCAGTCGTTCCGCTGCCGTGTGGTACTGATCCACGGCTTCCTGGCCGACGCGGATTATGAGCGCCTGGTGGAGGCCACCAGTTTTGTGGTCAACAGTTCGTTCGGCGAGGGCCAGTGCCTGCCGCTGATGGAGTTCATGTCCTGCGGCAAGCCGGCTGTTGCACCGTTCAACACGGCGATGGCGGACTATATCGACGCCGATAACGCCTTCATCGTCGACTCCACTGACGAACTCACCGCCTGGCCCCACGACCCGCGCGCGGCTTACCGCACGCTGCGTTATGTGACCAATTGGGACTCGTTGTGCTCGGCGTATCAAGCCAGCTACGCCGTAGCCAAACACGATCAGGTGCGTTATGCGCGCATGGCCGCCCATGCCGTCAACCGGCTGCAAGGGTTCTGCAGCCAGGCGGTCGCCGAGCAGCGACTGCGCATGTTCCTTGCGGACGTGGCGGCACAGGCGAAACCGGCGTGATCGGGCGTCTGCTCGATTGGCTGCGCCCTGCGCCTGCACCGGTGGTGGAACCTGAAACTGCGGTGTCGCCGCGTGATTGCGGCTTCACCGATGCGGTGCTCGATGGCTGGTTTCTCGGTGCCAGCGGCGAGTTGCTCAAGGGCTTTGCCATCAGCGCCGACGATACGCTGCTGGATGTCGGCTGCGGCGAAGGGGCGGCGACCTTGTTTGCCGTGCGCCAGGGCGCGTCGGTGATTTTTACCGACAGCGAACAGGATAAGGTCCGCGACCTCGCTCGATTGGTCGAGGCACAGAGTCAGGCTCCGTCCTTGGGCCTGGTCAGCAATAGCCTGCCGTTACCCCTGGCGGATGGCTGCGCGAGCAAAGTGGTGTGCATGGAGGTGCTGGAGCACGTCGACGAACCCGAGCGGTTCATGGCCGAGCTGGTGCGCATGGGGCGCCCGGGCGCCCAGTATTTGCTCAGCGTGCCGGCACCGGTGGGTGAACACCTGCAGCAGGGGATAGCCCCGGCCGGTTATTTCCAGGCACCGAACCATGTGCAGATTTTCTCCCACGAACGTTTCGGCGCATTGGTCGAAGACGCCGGGCTGATCATCGAGCACCGCCAGGCCACCGGCTTTTTCTGGGTTATGGGCATGATCTTCTTCTGGGCCAGCGAACGCGCGGCTGGCAAGGACATGGGCGGGGCGGTGCGTGACCGGATCCAGGCACCGTACCCGCCGCTGATGGAAGGCTGGGCGCGTACCTGGCGTGACCTGCTGATGCAACCCGACGGGCTGGCGATCAAGCGGGTGCTGGATCAGTTCATGCCCAAGAGCCAGGTGATCATTGCCCGCAAACCGAAAGCCGAGGACCAGGCATGAGCAACACGCGGATCATGGACATCGAACTGTTGCGCGGTATCGCCGTGCTCGGGGTGCTGTTTCATCATTTGCAAGGCAGCTTGTTTGCCACGCCGTTGCCACTGTTGGATGCGATCCATGCGCTTGGGCAACCCTGGTGGGGCGTCGATCTGTTCTTCGCGATCTCCGGTTTTGTCATTGCCCGCAGCCTGATTCCCGCCTTGCAAGGCTGCACCACGCGTCAGGAGTACTGGCAGCAGACACGCAATTTCTGGCTGCGCCGCGCCTTTCGCCTGTTGCCATCGGCCTGGCTGTGGTTGGCGCTGATGCTGCTGGCCTGCCTGTTTCTCAACCGCTCCGGCGCCTTTGGCAGCGTGAGCGCCAACCTGCAGGCGACGCTGGCCGGGGTGTTGCAATACGCCAACTTTCGTTTCGCCGACAGTTTCTTCCACTACGAATATGGCATCAGTTTTGTGTACTGGAGCCTGTCGCTGGAGGAGCAGTTCTATCTGTTATTCCCGCTGCTGATCCTGCTGTGCCGCAAGTACCTGGTGTGGGCGTTGCTAGCGCTGGTGGCGGTGCAACTGTTGACCCTGCGCACACCGATCCTGATGGTGATCCGCACCGACGCCCTGGCGCTCGGCGTATTGCTTGCGATGTGGAGTGCGCAGTCGGGTTACTGGCGTTGGGAGCCGACTTTTCTGCGTCGGTCTTGGGCGGGGGTATCGCTGTTGCTGGCGATCGCGTTGCTTATGAGCTTCCTGGCGACCGATCGTTTTACCTTCACGAATTACCGCATCGGTGCCATTGCCGTGCTCAGTGCGGTGCTGGTCTGGCTGGCGTCCTACAACCGCGATTACCTGATGCCGACGGGCTTGTTCAAGACCCTGATGACCTGGATCGGCAGCCGCTCCTACGGCATTTACCTGATTCACATCCCGGCCTACTCGCTGGTGCGGGAGCTGACCTTTCGTCTTCAGGCGGCCTCGCTGCCGAGCCCGGCCGGGCATCCCGTCGTCACGCTGGTGCTGGCATTCGGGCTGATCGTGCTGTTGAGCGAGCTGAACTATCGCTTGATCGAAATGCCCATGCGTAATCGCGGCGCGGCGCTGGTGAAACGCTTGAGTGCGTCCCGCAACCCCCTGCCATCACCTGGAGTTACCTCATGCTGAGCCTGCTGAAGAAGCTGACCGCGGGCGCTGCTGCCCCTGCACCTGTGCAACCTGAGGCTGCGCCGGTCACCGCACCCATGAATAAAGTCGATCCTTACATGCTGGGCTTGCGCGATGCGGTGCTCAGTGGCTGGTTCAACCAGAAGACCGGCGAACTGTTTACCGGTTTCCCGGTGACCGCTGACGACACGCTGCTGGATGTCGGCTGCGGCGACGGTGGAAATGTGCATTTTTGTGCCACCCGTGGCGCGCACATCATCATTGCTGATATCGACGCGGCCAAGGTCGAAGCCACTCGCCAGCGCCTGGGCGATACCATTGCGCAAAGCGTCGAATGCCATGTCACCGATTGCGCGCCGCTACCGATTGCCGACGCAACGGCGACCCGCGTGGTGTCCACCGAAGTTATCGAACACGTCGACGACCCGGCGCAGTTCCTCTGCGAACTGGTGCGCGTCGGCAAACCCGGTGCGTTGTATCTGCTGAGCGTGCCGCACCCGAGTTCCGAAGACCTGCAAAAGGGCATCGCGGCCGACGAGTATTTCCAGAAGCCCAACCACATTCGCATCATCAGCGAGGCGCAGTTCAAGCAGATGGTCGGCGATGCCGGGTTGGAAGTGATCAGTCATAGCCAATACGGCTTTTACTGGTCGCTGTGGATGCTGTTGTTCTGGGAAGCCAAGGTCGAGTTCAGCAATCCCGATCACCCGTTACTCAATCACTGGGCCGAGACCTGGAATGCAGTGCTGGAATCACCGCGCGGGGCGCAGATCAAACAGGCGCTGGATGGGGTGGTGGCGAAAAGTCAGGTGATCATTGCCCGCAAGCCGGAGGCTGCGTAGGCTGGCGTGATTTGCACGAGCACTGCCCCTTGTAGGAGCGAGCCTGCTCGCGAAGAACCTGAGTTCGCCGCAGGGTGTCAGGTTAACAACGTCATCGTTGAAGACCTTCGCGAGCAGGCTCGCTCCTACAAAGGCAGTGCCGTAGCAGCCACAGGCCAGTTATGTCGACGATTCATTTCCTGCGTTGTGCACTGCTGTGCAGCCTCGCGCTCCTAGGCGGTTGCGGGCAATCAAGTACGCCGTCCCTCGATCAACAACTCTACATCTGGCAACGGCAATGGACCCCGGCCCATGCCGAGGCCCTGGCGCAATCGCGTGACGGGTTTTCAACCCTGCGAGTGTTGGCGCTGCAAAATCATCCACACGCTGGCTGGCGCCGGGCGCAGATCGATAGCGCCCTGTTGAAAATCGACGCGCGCCCATTGATTGCGGTGGTGCGGCTAGATGGGCAGCTCAAGCAGCTGGACGCTAGCGAAACCATCAAACAAATCCTTCAGGTAGCCGCCGATTGGCAGGCCCAGAGCCTGACGCTGGCGGGTGTGGAAATCGACCACGACGCCGGGACCGCGCGGCTGCCGGCCTATCGGCAGTTTCTCCAGACGTTGCGTAATGCGCTGCCGGTTTCCTTGAAATTGAGCATCACCGCATTGCCGGCCTGGCTCGACAGCCCGCAGCTGCCCGGTCTTCTGGCGCAAGTCGACAGCAGCGTGTTGCAAGTACACGCCGTCAGCGATCCCAAACGGGGTTTGTTCGATCCGGTGCAGGCCAAGCAGTGGGCGGAGCGCTGGAGCCGGGCGACTGACAAACCGTTCTACCTGGCATTACCGGCCTACGGTATCGCCGTGCTGCCGGGCGATGGCGGGGCGCCGCTGGTGGAAAGCGAGGTACCCATCGAGCAGGGTGGGCAGCGCCGTGAACTGATGGCTGACCCGCAACAACTGTCGACCTTGGCCGCTCAATTGCGTCATGCACCGCCAGCCCATCTCGCCGGCCTGATCTGGTTTCGCCTGCCGCTTGCGGGTGATCGACGCGCCTGGAGCCTGACCACTTTGCGCGCTGTGGCCCAGGGCAATCCGCTGCGCAGCGGTTTGGCACTGAACCTTTCCGGTAACGACGGTCTCTACGACATCGTCCTGCGCAATGATGGCAACCTCGACAGCGCCTTGCCGGCACGGCTGACGCTGGCGGCGACCCAGTGTGAGGCGGCAGACGGGCTCAACGGCTACGCGTTGCAACAGACACCAGGGCAACTCGAATTCAGCCGTCTCAAGGACGGCCGCCTGCCTGCCGGTGCCCAGCGCACGTTGGGCTGGGCACGCTGCACAACCATCGATCAAGGAGGTTCACATGTTTTCCCGTAACGGGTCGCGGCTGTTGTTGGCCATTAGCCTGAGTGTGCCGCTGGGCACGGCGCTGGCCTGCGGACCGGATTTCCCACTGCGCCTGCTGGGCGATCGGGCACAGACCCTCGGCGAGTTGCCGGAAGGCAGTTTCCAGTTCGAGGTCAATCGACTGGGCAAGGCGATTACCGGGCTCAAGCCGGCGACGGCCACGGTTCCCCGTTATGACTATGGCAGTGACGAAGATCCCTACCTGAAGGCGCGGACTGCGGCGGAGCAAGTGGGCTTGAACGACGCTCAGCGCACGCTGGTGGCGCAGTTGCGAACCTTGAGCACTGCTCAGCGAGTGCAAGCGGAGAGCGCGGGCCTGGCCGCCGAACTGAGCCTGTACACGGCCGGCGCGGTCGCTTTCAATGCCGGCGACGCGGCGCTGGCGGCGGAGTATTTCCGCCAAGTGCTGGCGTTGCCGGCCGATCAGCGTGGGTTGCGCAGCACCTGGGCGGCGTATTCGCTGGGCCGGGCGTTGGTCGCTGTCAGTCAGCAGGCCAGCGAGCTGGATGACGCCGAGCGCCACGACCTTTTGCAACAGGCGCGCGAGGCCTTTTCCCAGGCCCGGCAACTGAGCATCGACGGCTTCAGCGACCCATTGGACCTGGGCATTGCCAGCCTGGGTGAAGAGGCGCGAGTGGTGCGTCAAGCCGGTGACTGGAACACGGCTGTCGAGTTGTATGCCAGCCAGAGTTCGCTGGGGTCGCCGGTGGGTTATAGCTCGCTCAAGCAGTTGGTGCAGGAACTCAATGCGCTACCTGAGGCCCAACTCAATCGCTTGCTCGAGGGCAAGGCGGTGCAGCAGTTGGTCACGGCGGCGCTGATCAGCCATGTCGGCTGGTCGTTTGGCGAACAACCGCCGACTGAGCAAAAAATGATCAAGGCGCTGCTGCATAACACCGCCGGCAGCCTCGACAATGCCGATCGCCTGGCGGCGCTGAACTATCAGGTGGGTGATTACGCTACCAGCAAAACCTTGCTGGAGCATGCCGGTGACGGCGGCCTGGCGTGGTGGTTGCGGGCGAAAATTGCCCTGCGCGATGGCGACAAAGCCTCGGCCGTGAGCGCTTACGCAAAAGCGGCGAAAGCCTTTCCGCAGGACGAGGATTGGGGCTATCGCGACACGGCGAGTGGCGACTTCGAAACCCTCAAGCCGGGTTGCCGGGTCGAGGGCGAAAGTGCCTTACTGGCCCTGGAGCGCGGTGACTACCTGCAAGCCTTCGAGCAGCTCTATCGCAGCCAGGACCTGTATTGGCAGGATGCGGCGCAGGTGGCGGAACGCGTACTGACGGTCGATGAACTCAAGCAGTTCGTCGATCAACAGGTTCCGGCTCCGGCCCCCCTGACTCAGGCGCAGCGCGACAACTACGAGCCGATCCCGGTAGCCGCGCGATTGCGTGATCTGCTGGGGCGTCGCTTATTGCGTGAACAGCGCTTCGAGCAAGCGCCGGCGTACTTCGAAAACCCGCAATTGCAGGTGCTGGCCAAGGAATACGGTGACTTACGCGAGCAGGCGCAATCGGGATGGTGGCCGACCAAACGCGCGCAAGCTTTCTACGACGCCGGCCGTTTGGCCCGTGAGCATGGCATGGAGTTGCTCGGTTACGAGATGGCGCCGGACTACGCCACCTTCGAGGGTAATTTCAGCCTGGACATCCCTGAGATCAAGCCTGCACCGCTGATTTCCGATGCCGAGGTACAGCGCCAACAAGCCAGCGCCGCGCAACCCGATCTGCGTTTCCATTACCGCTACGTCGCCACTGGGTTGGCGAGCCAAGCGGCCGATCTGTTGCCCCACAGCAGCCAGGCATTCGCCGCGGTGCTTTGCCAGGCTTCGGGTTGGGGCACCAGCCTTGCCGACCAGAGCGCGTTATACCGGCGCTATGTCGAACAAGGGCCGTACGTGCCTTGGGCGGAGAACTTCGGGCAGCAATGCCAGCAACCCGATTTCACTGCGGCCAACAAACGTTACGTGACCCAGTCGCTGGACGGTCTGCGTACGGGCTTGCGCCCCTACAAACGTACGTTGCAGGTGACTGCGATCCTCCTGGTGGTTGGCGCCGGCTTGCTGATGCTGCGCCGGCGCCGGGCGCGTTAAGAAAAGGTGGTTACATCTGGGTCGCCATCCCCTCGACATTCATCGCGGCCTGACGCAAGGCCTCGGAGCGTGTCGGGTGTGGGTGGCAGGTCAGCGCGATATCCTCGGCCGAGGCCGAGAACTCCATGGCCACGCAATACTCGCCAATCATCTCGCTGACACTCGGTCCGACCAGATGCACGCCCAGGACCTCGTCGGTGCGCTCGTCGGCGAGGACTTTGGCAAAGCCTTCAGTTTCATGGTTGATCTTGGCCCGGCTGTTGGCGCTGAACGGAAATTTGCCGACCTTGTAGGCGTGTCCCTCAGCCTTGAGTTGCTCTTCGGTCTTGCCGACACTGGCCAGTTCCGGCCGGGTATAGATCACGCTGGGGATCAACTCGTAGTTTACTTCGCCAGCCTTGCCGACGATTTGCTCGACGCAGGCCATGGCTTCGTCTTCGGCCTTGTGGGCGAGCATCGGCCCCGAGGTGACATCACCGATCACCCAGAACCCGGGCACTTCGGTGCGATGACCACGGTTGCTCAGCATGCCGCGTGAATCAGTGGTCAGGCCTACGTTTTCGAGGCCAAGGCCCTGGGTGAACGGCCGGCGTCCGATAGCCACCAGCACATAATCCGCCTCGAGTGATTCGGCACTGCCGCCCGCCGCCGCTTCCAGGCTCAGTTGCACGCCTGTGGGGGAGGGGGTTGCTGCAGTCACTTTGGTGCCCAGTTTGAAATTGATGCCCTGTTTGCCGAGGGCGCGTTGCAGGGTTTTACCCGCTTCCAGGTCGGTGCCCGGGCAGATGCGGTCGAGGTATTCAACCACCGTGACCTGCGCTCCGAGACGACGCCAGACCGAGCCAAGTTCGAGGCCGATCACCCCGGCCCCGATGACCACCAAATGTCTGGGCACTTCGCTGAGGGACAGGGCGCCCGTGGAGTCGAGAATGCGCTGGTTGTCGATGGTGACGCCAGGCAGCGGCGTCGGTTCAGAGCCTGTGGCGATAATGATGTCCTTGGCCAGCAGTTCTGTTTTATTGCCCTCGACGTCGGTGACGCTGACCTTGCCCGGGCCATCGATATGACCCCAGCCTTTGATCCACTCGACCTTGTTCTTGCGAAACAGGAATTCGATGCCCTTGGTCAGGCCAGCAACGCTTTCTGCTTTCTGTTTCATCATCTGCGCCAAATTGAGCGTCGGCTTGACCTCGATCCCCAGGTGGGCAAATTCCGTTCCCATCGCCGCTTCATAGAGTTCGGACGCGTGCAGCAGTGCCTTGGACGGCATGCAGCCCACATTAAGGCAGGTGCCGCCCAGCGTCGCTCGGCCTTCGACACAGGCGGCCTTGAGCCCCAGTTGGCCGGCGCGGATCGCCGCGTTGTAGCCGCCGGGGCCGCCTCCCAGAATCACGATGTCGTAGGTGCTCATGGCATTACTCCTGTGTCGGTGTGCGATGGAGATTAAACGTAGCGACCAGATAATATTATGCTTGTAATATTTGCGCTGCGCAGATTCAAAGTCAAGCCGTCATGATTATTCGAACTGCGCCGAAAATTGACAGTCAACCACAGTGAGGGCGTGCCTGTGCAGGCGTTCTTCTGCCTGAAGGACAGGTTTAACGACAGCGTTCTGTGCGCTATGACCGATGGAAAAAGGCGTATATTTCGATAGCCTGCTAATTTTCTACTATGGTCTACCCTCATGACAGACGTCTGGAACAGGGGGTTTTCATGCTCGCTCAACTTCCACTGGCTTTGCAGAACCTGCATTTGCCACTGCGTTTGCGACTCTGGGACGGCCACGAATTCAACCTGGGCCCGGCGCCCAGTGTCACTATCGTGGTCAAGGATCCGCAGATGGTCTCGCAGTTCACCCACCCCAGCCTCGACCTGCTCGGCGCAGCTTTTGTTGAAGGCAAGCTGGAGCTGGAAGGCTCGATCAGCGATGTGATCCGGGTGTGTGACGAGTGGAGCCAGGCGCTGCTCAACGAAGACGATGACAGCCAGCCGGTACGCACCGCCCACGACAAAGCCACCGACGCGGCGGCGATCTCCTATCATTACGACCTGTCCAATGCGTTCTATCAGCTGTGGCTCGACAGCGACATGGCGTACTCCTGCGCCTATTTCGAGACCGGCAGCGAAACCCTCGAGCAGGCGCAGCAGGCGAAATTCCGTCACCTGTGCCGCAAGCTCCGGTTGCAACCGGGGGAATACCTGCTGGACGTGGGCTGCGGTTGGGGCGGGCTGGCGCGCTATGCCGCGCGGGAATTCGGGGTCAAGGTGTTCGGCATTACCTTAAGCAAGGAGCAGTTGGCTCTGGCGCGGGAGCGGGTGAACGAAGAGGGGCTGCAGGATCAGGTCGAATTGCAGCTGCTCGACTATCGCGACCTGCCGCAGGATGGCCGTTTCGATAAGGTGGTGAGTGTCGGCATGTTCGAACACGTCGGCCATGCCAACCTGGCCGAATATTGCCGGACATTATTTGGTGCGGTACGTGAAGGCGGCCTGGTGATGAACCACGGGATTACCGCCAAATCGATCGATGGGCGTCCGGTGGGGCGGGGCGCGGGTGATTTTATCGAGCGCTATGTGTTCCCCAATGGTGAGTTGCCCCATCTGTCGATGATCTCCGCCGAGATCAGTGAGGCCGGACTGGAGATCGTCGATGTCGAAAGCCTGCGCCTGCACTATGCGCGCACCCTGGATCACTGGAGCGAGCGGCTCGAAGACAACTTAGATGCCGCGGCCAAAGAGGTTCCGCAGCAAGCGCTGCGTATCTGGCGCTTATACCTGGCTGGCTGCGCTTATGCCTTTGCGCGGGGCTGGATCAACCTGCACCAGATTCTCGCAGTCAAAGCCCACGCCGATGGCAGTCACGAGTTGCCCTGGACCCGCGACGATATCTACCACCCCTAGAGAATCGGCGAAATCAGCCGGGCGACCCGCATGCCGAGCTGTTGCAGGCGGTGGGTTTGCCGGCCTGCATCCTTGTTCAGTTCTTGCGACAGGGCAAAGTCCTGTTCAAGCATGCGCTCCACTTCGCCAGCGAAGACGCTGTCCACGGTGAGCAGCATCACCTCGAAGTTGAGCCTGAAGGAACGGTTGTCGAGGTTGGCGCTGCCAATGGCGCTGATTTCACCGTCGATCAACACCACCTTCTGGTGCAGGAAACCGGGCTGATAGCGAAACACCCGAACGCCGGCGCGCACAGCTTCGAACGCATAGAGGCTGGAGGCGGCGTAAACGATGCGGTGGTCCGGTCGCGACGGCAACAGCAGGCGCACGTCGACGCCGCGCAGGACGGCCAGGCGCAGGGCGGCGAATACTGCTTCATCGGGGACGAAGTAGGGGCTGGTGATCCACACTCGTTCGGTCGCCGCGTGGATGGCCTCGACAAAAAACAGCGAGCAGGTTTCATAAGGGTCCGCCGGCCCACTGGCCAGCAGTTGGCAGAGAACGCCGTCATCCGGATAGCTTTGCGGCAGGATCAGCGGTGGCAACTCCCGTGCTGCCCAGAACCAGTCTTCAGCGAACGACTCTTGCATGCAGGCCACCACCGGCCCGCTGACCGCCACGTGGGTGTCGCGCCACGGCGACAGTGGCGGCTTGGCGCCCAGGTACTCATCGCCGACGTTATGCCCGCCGACAAAACCCTGCAGGCCGTCGACCACGACGATCTTGCGGTGATTGCGAAAATTCACCTGGAAGCGATTGAGCCAGCCGCTGCGGGTGGCGAAGGCTTTGACCTGCACGCCGGCGTCGCGCAGGGTCTGCACATAGCTGTGGGGCAGGGAATGGCTGCCAATGCGGTCATAGAGCAAATACACCGCGACCCCTTGCGCAGCTTTTTCCAGCAGCAGGCTTTGCAGGCGGCGCCCGAGTTCGTCGTCATGGACGATGAAAAACTGGATCAATATCGCTTCGCGTGCCTGCTCGATGGCGTCGAAGATTGCGTCGAAGGTGGCATGACCGTTGATCAACAGCCGCACCTGATTGTTTGCCAGGCAGGGCATCCGCCCCAGCTTGGGCATGGCGCGCAGAGAGGCGTAGGCGGCTGAAGCACGGGCGGTCAGCGCTTCTTCGACCCACGGTCGCCAGTTCAAGTCGGCGATGGCCCGGCGCATCTGTTCGTTGGCCTGGCGTCGGGCCTTGATGTAGGCATCGAAAGTACTGCGGCCGAACACCAGATAAGGAATCAGGGTCAGGTAGGGGATGAAGACCAGCGACAGTGCCCAGGCGATTGAGCCTTGTGCGGTGCGCACGGTGAGAACGGCATGGATGGCCGCAATCGAGCCCAGGGAATGAATGAGCGCGATCAGGTAGGCAAAAAGATGAGGTCCGAAAAAATCCATGGGGCAACCTTGCTCCGGAGAATTCAATGCCTAACAGACCATGTTCCAGGCGCAATGTCGCTATTTAATTCGCCATGCAACCGAAGTAGATTGGCGACGTCTAACGGCCATTACTGACTGGGAGTTACTTGATGAACGTACGTCTGCTGGGTTGGCTCATGGCTGTTGGCTTGTCGGTTCCTGTCGCCGCGCAGGCGCAGATGCTACAACCGGGGTTGTGGGAACTGACCTCGAGCAATATGAAGGTCGATAACCAGAACCTGCCGGACCTGCAATTGATCCTCAGCCAATTGGGCAATCAAATCACTCCGGCGCAGAAAGCGGCGCTGGAGAAGCAGGGGATCAATATGGGCGGCAAGGGGATTCGTGTGTGCCTGACCCCGGAGCAAGTGAAGACGGACGATATCCCGCTGCAAGACCCGCAATCGGGCTGCAAGCAAGAGGTCACCGACCGCAGTGGTAATCAGTGGAAGTTCCGCTTCAGTTGCCCGAAAGCCCAGGGCACAGGCGTCGCCACTTTCCTCAGCGACCGCGAGTTCAATGCTTCGGTCAACGGCACCTTCAATGCCACCGGCATTCAGCAAGCGGGCAGCATGGACACCCGCGCCGTATGGCTGGGGCAGGATTGCGGCACGGTCAAACCGCGCGCCTGAAGTCTGCACTTACGGTGCTGCGCCCTCGCGAGCGAGCGTCCCGCCACGCAATCGCTCGCAGGCCGCGGCAATATTCATCTGACCCAAATTCTCACCCTCGCCGCTGCGCAGGCTGACGAAGTCGCCGGCCATTTCCCGCTCGCCCACCACTAATAGATAAGGCACCGCTTGTGAGCGGTGCTGACGGATTTTGTCGGCGATTTTCTCGTTGCGCACGTCGGAGTTGGCTCGTACTCCGGCTCGACGCAGGGCGTCGGTCACCGACTGGGTGTATTCGATCTGGCGCTCATCGACGCTCACCACCATCGCCTGCTGTGGTGCTCGCCATGCGTCGAGCTCTTGCTGATCGGTCCAGCACACCCCGTAGATCCGCTGCCGTGCGCTGCCATTCACATGCGCCAGGCTGAAGGCGCGCAATACATTGGTGGACGGGGCGTGGGGACCTGCGCCGACCGTGGCGCAGTGCGCCAACTGATACAAGGCCAGGACATGCCGGATGGAGTGATTGGCCAGCGCCAGGGCGTACATCCTCGCTTCGATCAGGCGCAGATCATCGGGGTGCAAGGTTCGGCTGTGGGAGAACTCGCAATAGAAGCCGTCACCGACCACTGAGCCGGCGAGGATGCTGGCGCGAGCGTGCAGTTGCTTGATCGCCATTGCCAGCAGGAGGGCGCAGGAGCGTCGAAGGATTTCCAGGCCTTCAGGTTCGCGGGCGGTCACAATGCCCACGCGGGCGTTATGGCGGATAACGAAGGCGCAATCGACCAGGGTACCGTTGACCCGACCGGCGACGGCGGCCCTGGCCAGGCCCAGGCCAATACTCGACGCCAGCTCGGAGACGGAGAGGGGTTGGTCGAACTCACGCAGTGTGCCGTCTGGCAGAGTGATCTGGAGCATGCTCAGTGACCCCCGGTAGTCATACAGGTAACCGGATTCAACGGTTGAACCGTAAGGGCAAACCCTTGCAGCTGTCATTAAGACTTTCGGCGTGCCAGGCGATCTGACCCGACACTAAAGTGGTAGATACGCTGTGGCGAAACCGCCGCTCGGCAAAGGGCGTCCAGCCACATTGCGCCAAAATCGGCTGGCGGGATACCGCCCGACCCTCGGGCTCTGGGCGAATCAGCACCAGGTCGGCCCAGTAGCCTTCGCGTAAGTATCCGCGGTCAGGAATGGCGAACAGGTCGGCCACGCGATGACTGGTCTTGGCGACCAGCGTGGTCAACGGCAGTACGTGGTCGGCCACCAGTTCCAGCAATGCGGGCAGGGCATGTTGTACCAAGGGTAGACCGGCTGGGGCCAGTGGGTAGGGGCGCTGTTTCTCTGCCCAGGTATGCGGGGCATGGTCACTGCCGATAACGTCCAGTCGATTGCCCAACAATGCCAGGCGCAGGGCGTCACGATCGGCCTGGGTCTTGATTGCCGGATTGCATTTGATCAAGTTGCCCAGGCGCGGATAGTCACGGTCATCGAACAACAAATGATGCAGACAAACCTCGGCAGTAATCTGTTTCTGCGCCAGGGGTTTGTCCTCGAACAGGGTCAGCTCCTGCGCGGTGGTCAGGTGCAGGACGTGTAATCGGGTGCCAAAGCGCTTGGCCAATTCCACCGCCAGTGACGAGGAGCGAAAGCATGCCTGAGCGTCGCGAATCAGCGGGTGAGCGCCGGCTGGAACATTGTCGCCATAGCGCTCGGCGAAACGCTGCTGGTTTTCCTGAATGCTCGGCGTGTGCTCGCAGTGTGCCAGGAGCACAGTGGGTACTTCGGCAAATAGACGCTCCAGTACCTGCGGGTCATCCACCAGCATGTTGCCGGTCGAGGCGCCCATGAACACTTTGACGCCGGCCACGGCGCTTGGGTTGAGCGCCGCGACCGTATCGAGGTTGTCGTTGCTGACCCCGAAGTGGAAGCCATAGTTGGCCACGGAACTGAGTGCAGCCCGGCGTTTTTTGTCCTCCAGTGCGGCCAGCGTCAACGTCGCGGGCTGAGTGTTGGGCATGTCCATAAAACTGGTGATGCCACCCACCACGGCAGCCCGCGATTCTGTGTAGAAGCTGCCTTTGTCTGGCGCGCCAGGCTCACGAAAGTGCACTTGGTCGTCGATCATCCCTGGCAACAACCATTGGCCATTTGCGTCGATTTCCAATGCCGCATTTTCGCCCTCGATGCTACTGGCGATTTTGACGATCCGGCCGTGATCTACCAGCAGATCCGCATCGAACTGCTGCCCCTCATTGACCAGACGCGCGTTGCGAATCAGCACGCTATTCATCTCAGAACTCGTTCTGCAGGGCTTTATACCCGCGCACCAGATCGACGTTGGTACGCGCGACATCTTCGGAAAACTCCGAGGCGCTGACGCTGACCGGCGGGAATTGGGACAGGTCGGTTGCGGGGCCGATCCGTGTGGTCGAGGGTACGTAAAAAGCCGGAGGCAGATCCCGGCCGTCGACCACCGAGTTATGCCGCACCACACAGCCGTCATCTACGGCGCAATTGAACAGCACGCTATTGAAACCGATGAACACCCGATCACCGACGGTGCAGGGACCATGGACGATGGAGCGATGAGCGATTGAGCTGAACTCGCCAATGGTCACGGCAGCACCTGATTTGGAGTGGATGACCACGCCGTCCTGAATGTTCGAATTGGCGCCAATGGTGATTGGCTGCATGCTGCCTGACGCATCGACTTCATCGGCACGGATGACGGCGTAGGGCCCGACAAAAACGTTTTCGCCAATGATCACCTTGCCGCAGATGATTGCGGTTTTATCGATGTAGGCGGACTCGGCAATGACGGGCAAATCGCCGGAAGGATTCTTGCGGATCATGCGGCCTCCCGCTTCCAGCGGCTTTCGGCCACGGCGTCATGAGCGTGCAAGCTCTCGGCGTGGACCACGCGCAGGTCAAATCCCTGGAGGCCGGGAAAGCGTCTTAACGCCAGGTGCAGGCGTCGCGCCGCATCTTCACAGAACATCAGGTTCTGCCCGTTGGCCAAGGCGAAGGCCTGCTCGTCCACGCGCTTGACTGCGGTTTGCACGGCGGTTCCCAGCGCTGCTTCGGCGGCGTTGATGGCGGCAACCAAGGGTAGGTCGTCCACGCTGTTATCCAGATGCAGGTTCAGATGAGCGGTGCTGCGCTGGCTATGAGGCGTTGCCGTGATGCCATTCGCTGAGCCAAGCCAGGTCAGGACGTCTGCGTGATGCAAAGGCTTGTTGGCAAAGTCGTCGACGAATTGCTGTTGAATCAGCTGTCTGGAGAGCGCGGCTGAGCACGGGCAGGTGGATGAGTAAGGCACCTCTAACTTCAGTTCCACGTGGAACATTTCGCACTGCAGGCGCGCATCAACGATCAGTGGATAGCTTTTCCATCCCGCCAACGGACTGACCAATGCCGGTCGTTTCAACAGCAAGGCCGTATGAATGCGCAGGTAGGCGGCTTGGGACAAACCGTTGTGGCTATCGAGGAATGATTGCAGTACGCGGCGTAGCAGGGCGGGACTCAAGTTCCCCAACTCCAGCATTTCCAACGCCAGGTACAACCGCGACATATGAATGCCCCGGGCCTCTGCGTTATCCAGGCTGACACCCGCGTCAGCGATCGCACTTACACGCTGGTCATCCAGGATTACAGGAACAGCGATCCCGCACATGCCCACCCAATCCAGAAGCAAAGATTGGCGTGAAGCCTGCGCGGCTATATCCGGCAAAGTCAGGGCATTCATGAATAGGTCCGTCGGTGAAATTTTTGAAAGATGTTATATCGTAACAATACGTCCGGCGAGAGTTTTTTTGATGCGCGGTTAAAGCGGTTTTAGCAGCCGGTCAAGCGGCTACAAGTGAACCTGGCACTTGAGCCTCCCGAACTGGAAAAACGGTTGAGGGTGGTCCAACCAACGCGCCGGCTGTAGCCGACCCAGGCTTCGCCGTCGGAGGCCAGGCCGGTGAAGAAGGTCAGTTGGCCGTAACGGCTGCTGGTCTGCGCCCAATAGCGTTTGCCGAGCTGTTCATAGCCGCGCGTGTAGGTGGTATCGCCTGCGGTGGCAATGCTATAGGCATTGCCTTGCGGATCCACGCAAGCCAGCAGATTGGCGCTGCGGGTGCAGGTTGTCTGGCCTGGCGGTAAAGCATTAGCGTCAGTCATGACCATCAGCGACAGGCCGAAAAGCGTGCATTTCAAGGCGATGTGCATGGGATTCTCACAGTTGGGGCGCGCTCAGGATTACGCCCTTCGTCGTGGGGCGGCAAGGGCAGAGTGGATTATTTGCATTGTTATACTATAACATTTGCGATTCGCCGTTTTCTCGCTCCTCATGGAGGACCCCTGATGCCCAATCGTCTCCCCGTTACCGTGTTGTCCGGTTTTCTTGGTGCCGGCAAAAGTACGCTGCTCAACCATGTCCTGCGCAACCGCGAGAACTTGCGGGTGGCGGTGATCGTCAACGACATGAGTGAAATCAACATCGACGGCAGCGCGGTGCAACGCGATGTCACCCTCAACCGCGCCCAGGAAAAGCTCGTGGAAATGAGCAACGGCTGCATTTGCTGCACCCTGCGCGAGGATTTGCTGGAGGAGGTCAGTGCGCTGGCCCGTGACGGTCGCTTCGATTATCTGTTGATCGAGTCCACTGGGATTTCCGAGCCGTTGCCGATAGCAGAGACCTTCACCTTTCGCGATGAATCGGGCCAAAGCCTGGCGGATATCGCGCGCCTGGACACCATGGTGACGGTGGTCGACGGGATGAACTTCCTGCTCGACTATCAGGCCGCTGAAAGTCTTGCCTCTCGCGGGGAGACCCTGGGTGAGGATGACGAGCGGTCGATCACGGATCTGCTGATCGAGCAGATCGAATTCGCGGATGTGCTGCTGATCAGCAAGATCGATTTGATCAGCAGCGCCGAGCGCGAAGAGTTAGTGGCGATTCTCAAGCGCTTGAACGCCCAGGCGCGGATTATTCCGATGGTCATGGGGGAGGTGCCGCTCAAGCAGATTCTCAACACCGGTCGCTTCGATTTCGAGAAAGCCTCACAAGCCCCCGGCTGGTTGCAGGAGTTGCGCGGCGCGCATGTGCCGGAAACTACCGAGTACGGCATCGCCTCAAGCGCCTATCGAGCGCGTCGGCCGTTTCATCCGCAGCGCTTCTTCAATTTTATCAATCGCCCCTGGGTGAACGGGAAGCTGCTGCGTTCAAAAGGGTTTTTCTGGCTGGCCAGCAAGCACCAGGACGCCGGCAGTTGGTCGCAGGCCGGTGGTTTGATGCGTCATGGTTTTGCCGGGCGCTGGTGGCGGTTCGTGCCGAAAAACCAGTGGCCAGATGATCAGGAAAGTACCGCTGCGATTCTGCAGAACTGGACGGCAACCACCGGTGATTGCCGCCAGGAGCTGGTGTTCATTGGCCAGAACATCGACTTCGCCCAGCTGACTAATGAGCTTGATGAGTGCCTGTTGAGTGATGCTGAGATGGCGCTGGGTATCGAGGGCTGGCGTCTGCTGGAAGATCCTTTTGGACCCTGGATCGACGAGGAGGCGGCCTGATGCCGAAGCAGGTCCTTGGCCAGACTCCCGAGGTGTTCGCCCGGATACTCGAGGACGATACCAACCTGACCGTCTGGCAGCGTCAGTTACCGCTGCATATCGCCGATTTCGGTGAGTTGCTGCTGTCGTTGCAGCAGCCATTGGCCGAGTCGCTGGTGGTGGAGTTGGCGGATGACGAAGTACCGCCGAACTTGAAGGGATTGGCCTCCAGCTACAGCGATCTCGAGGGATACGAAGGCTTTATCGCCGATGTGTCCTGGCTGATTAGCGCTTTTGCCTGCCTGTTGGGCGCGCGGCGCATTGGCGTTCGTGTTCGAGCGCTGGATAAGGCCATGTGTCCGCGCTTTCACGTTGATCACGTACCGGTGCGACTGATTACCACCTATGCCGGCCTCGGCAGCCAGTGGCTTGGAGAAGACGCCATGAGCCGTCAGCATCTGGGCAATGTGCTAGCCGAGCCCGAGGACTGTCAACACATGCTCTGTGGTGAAGTGGCGCTGCTCAAGGGCGAAAAGTGGCAAGGTAACGAAGGATTTGGCCTGGTCCACCGATCGCCTCAACCGCTGTCTGGTGAACGCCGGTTGATCCTGACCCTGGACTGGCTGGCCTGAGTCCGGCGGTGATAGTGCATCGCTCATTGCTCAGGCATATTGGTGGCACCTCTCCATGATGCCGTTATCTGCTGTGAAATCTTCCAGTCTGTTGCACAACATCCCCACCCACGTGATTGCCGGCCCGCTGGGGGCTGGCAAGACCAGTTTGCTCAAGCAATTGCTGGCGCAGCGGCCAGTACATGAGCGCTGGGCCGTGCTGATCAATGAGTTCGGGCAAATCGGCATCGACGCTGCGCTGCTGACCTCCGATGCCGATGGCATCGCCTTGGGCGAAGTCGCCGGCGGCTGCCTGTGTTGCGTCAACGGCGCTCCGTTCCAGATTGGTCTGGGGCGCCTTCTGCGCAAATCCCGCCCTGACCGCCTGTTCATTGAGCCTTCCGGGCTTGGCCATCCCGTCCAGTTAATCCGGCAACTGAGCGAAGCGCCTTGGCGAGGCGTGTTGACGATCCAGCCCTGCGTCATGGTGCTCGATGCGCAAGCACTGGCCGCCGGTAAACCGCTGCCGAGCGCTCAAGAACAAGCTATACCGGATGCCGGCCTGTTGCTGTTGAACAAGGCGGCCGATCTGGGTGACGAAGCGCGACAACGGATTCGCGACCGGTTGCCACAGATTCCGCTGATTTGGACCGAGCAGGGGCAGTTACTCTTGAGCGAGCTGCCGGGAATAGAGCAGCGCGGCAACGCCGCTGTGGATAACGTGAGCGGGGCATCGGCCTCGCCGCCGCTGATCTGGACCGATCCACGTTTGCCAATCTGCCTCAGTCAGCATCAGAAAGGCGGCTGGAGCATCGGTTGGCGCTGGCACCCGAGCCAGGTGTTTGATCGCCAGGGGCTGCAGGACTGGCTGCAGACGCTGGATTGGCGCCGGGCAAAAGCGGTTATCCACAGCCCTGACGGCTGGGAGTCGCTCAACGCGCTGGATAACGCCGCCTTGCAGTGGCAGCCCAGTGAATGGCGTCAGGACTCACGTCTGGAATTGATTTTCGACGCACCACAGGCAATTGACGAACTAAAGGAGCACTTTGCGCGCTGCCGTCACTGACGCCACTTGCTGTGATCCTGGCGCCATTGGCTGAGCTCGATGACTTCGGCGCTTTGCACCTCGGGCTTTTCCTCGTGGGGGATCGGGTAGGGCGCCAGTTCGATCTGCGCACTGTGGGCGCCGAACTGGGTGATAGTCCCGGTATGGCGGGTTTCGCCGGTCACGGTGAACTCAAAGTTGTAGATCCGCGCCAGGCGCCGGCGTCCATTGGCGTCTTTGACCAAGCCGATTTTTTTCAGCGCCACGTTACCGTCGAGCAGTTCGATATCGAGTTTGGCGCAATGCCGCTTGACCCTTTCCAGCGCCCGCTCGCGCAAGCCGTGGTTGTGCCACAGCCACGCCGCACCGGTGGCCAGCAGCATCAGGACAAAGATGTTTCCCAGGGTCAGCATCCACAACACTCCAACTAATTAGCCGCAGCTTAACTGCGACATTGGCCTGTCGTACAGGCTGCGTTTAGTCGCATACTGCTCGGCTCGAATTTCAATGGTTTTACGGACATCCCGCATGAAACGTACACCTCATCTGCTCGCCATCCAGTCTCACGTGGTTTTCGGTCATGCCGGCAACAGCGCCGCGGTTTTCCCGATGCAGCGGGTCGGGGTAAATGTCTGGCCGCTGAACACGGTGCAGTTTTCCAACCACACTCAGTACGGCCAGTGGGCGGGCGAGGTACTGGCGCCGCAGCAGATTCCGGCGCTGGTGGAGGGAATTGCGGCGATTGGCGAACTGGGTAACTGCGATGCAGTGCTATCGGGTTATCTGGGCAGTGCCGATCAGGGCCGGGCGATCCTCAGTGGCGTGGCGCGAATCAAGGCGGTCAATCCTCATGCCTTGTACCTCTGTGATCCGGTGATGGGACATGCCGAGAAAGGCTGCATCGTGCCTGCCGAGGTCAGCGACTTCCTGCTGAACGAAGCCGCGTCGGTGGCCGACTTCATGTGCCCGAATCAGTTGGAGCTGGACAGCTTTTCCGGGCGCAAGCCGCAGTCACTGTTCGATTGCCTGGCCATGGCCCGGGCGCTGTTGGCCCGTGGCCCGAAGGCAGTGCTGGTCAAACATCTGGATTATCCCGGCAAGTTGCCGGACGGGTTCGAGATGCTCTTGGTGACGGCTGAAGGCAGTTGGCATCTACGTCGACCGCTGCTGGCCTTCCCGCGTCAGCCTGTCGGAGTTGGCGACCTGACGTCGGGTCTGTTCCTCGCGCGTGTCCTGCTGGGTGACAGCCTGGTTGCTGCGTTTGAATTCGCCGCCGCGGCGGTGCACGAAGTGCTGCTGGAAACCCAGGCCTGTGCCAGCTACGAACTGCAACTGGTGCGGGCCCAGGATCGTATCGCTCATCCGCGGGTGAAATTCGAGGCGACGGCAATCAGCCTCTGACGCTCGCGCATCAGACGTCGGCCTTGAGTTCCTGGTAACGCTTTTCCATTTCCTGGCGGATCTGCCGGCGCTGCTTGCCCTGGATGAAGCGGCGGCGGTCCTCGCTGTTCTGCGGCTGCAGCGGCGGGACGGGGGCCGGCTTGCGCTCATCGTCGAGCGAGACCATGGTGAAGAAGCAACTGTTGGTGTGACGCACCGAGCGCTCGCGGATGTTTTCGGTGACCACCTTGATGCCGACTTCCATCGACGTGTTGCCGGTGTAGTTGACCGACGCAAGGAACGTCACCAGTTCACCGACATGAATCGGTTCGCGAAAGATCACCTGGTCGACCGACAGGGTCACTACGTAGCGGCCGGCATATCGGCTGGCGCAGGCGTAGGCCACTTCATCCAGGTATTTGAGCAGGGTGCCGCCGTGGACATTGCCAGAGAAGTTGGCCATGTCGGGGGTCATCAGGACGGTCATCGACAGCTGGGCGTTTCCGGGTTCCATAGCACACTCACGGTGGTAGGCAGCAATTCGGGGAGCGCCTCTGCGGGCACTTGATCAGTTTTTAAAACCATCCTTTACGGGACGCCACGCCCGGCGCGGTCGTCACGCTTGTATCCATCTGTTTCCATATATTGCACCGCGTTTCTGCCTTAAGTCGCGGTGTTACCCTGCGAAAGTCCTTTTGCGTGGCCTTTTCTCGTGCCCGTTGATCGGATGCCGCCGCCCGTACCCCACGTCAAGGAGCCTTCGCCATGCATGCCATCAGTTTCATTCAGGATTTGGCAGTGATCATGATGGTGGCCGGGGTAGTGACCGTATTGTTTCACCGGATGAAACAACCGGTGGTCCTCGGTTACATCGTCGCCGGCTTCATCATCGGTCCGCACACGCCACCATTCGGGCTGATTCACGACGAACAGACCATCAAGACCCTGGCGGAGTTGGGGGTGATCTTCCTGATGTTCTGTCTCGGTCTGGAGTTCAGCCTGCGCAAGCTGTTCAAGGTCGGCGCGACGGCCTTTATCGCGGCGTTCCTGGAAATCGTGCTGATGATCTGGATCGGCTACGAAATCGGCCGCTGGTTCGACTGGAACACCATGGATTCGCTGTTCCTTGGCGCAATCCTGGCCATTTCCTCGACCACCATCATCGTCAAGGCTCTGAATGACTTGAAGATGAAAAACGAGCGCTTTGCCCAGCTGATTTTTGGCGTGCTGATCGTCGAGGACATTCTGGGCATCGGCATCATTGCCTTGCTCTCGAGCATCGCCGTCAGTGGCACCGTGAGTTCCGGCGAGGTGTTCTCCACCGTCGGCAAACTGTCGCTGTTCATGATCGTCGCCCTGGTGGTGGGCATCCTGCTGGTGCCCAGACTATTGGCCTACGTGGCCAAATTCGAAAGCAATGAAATGCTGCTGATCACCGTGCTGGGCCTGTGTTTCGGTTTCTGCCTGCTGGTGGTCAAGCTGGAGTACAGCATGGTGCTGGGAGCGTTCCTGATTGGCGCAATCATGGCCGAGTCCCGGCAGTTGCTGAAAATTGAGCGTTTGATCGAACCGGTTCGCGACCTGTTCAGTGCGATCTTCTTCGTCGCCATCGGCCTGATGCTCGACCCGATGATCCTGTTGCAATACGCCTGGCCGATTGCAGTGATTACCGTGGCGGTGGTGCTGGGGAAAATGTTCTCGTGCGGACTCGGGGCATTCATTGCCGGCAATGATGGACGTACCTCACTGCGGGTAGGGATGGGGTTGTCGCAGATTGGCGAATTTTCTTTCATCATCGCAGCGCTGGGCATGACCCTGCAGGTCACCAGTAATTTCCTTTACCCGGTGGCCGTGGCGGTTTCGGTGATCACCACCCTGCTGACGCCATACCTGATCCGTGCCGCCGATCCGTTGTCGATCAAGCTCGCCAATGTGATTCCGACCCGGCTGGGTCGGGTGTTGGGGATGTATGGCGAATGGCTGCGCAGTATTCAGCCGCAGGGTGAGGGCGCGATGCTGGCCTCGATGATCCGGCGGATTCTGTTGCAGGTCGGGGTCAACCTGGCGCTGGTGGTGGCGATCTTTTTCTCGGGGGCGTTCTTTGCCGAGCGCATGTCTGCCTACCTGCAAGACTGGATCAGTGACCCGAGCTGGCAGAAAGCGTTGATCTGGGGTGGGGCGTTGCTGGTGTCGTTGCCGTTCCTGATTGCGGCTTATCGCAAGCTCAAGGCACTGTCGATGCTGCTGGCAGAGATGGGCGTCAAGCCGGAGATGGCCGGGCGCCATACGCAGCGCGTGCGTCGAGTGATCGCCGAGGTGATCCCGATTCTCTCGCTGTTGGTGATTTTCCTGTTGCTGGCAGCCTTGTCGGCCAGCATTTTGCCGACCAACAAGTTACTGCTGCTGATTGCCGTGGTCACTGCTGCCGTGGCGGCATTGCTTTGGCGTTGGTTCATCCGCGTGCACACGCGGATGCAAGTGGCCCTGCTGGAAACCCTGGATAACCACAAGGATTCATCCGGGCATTGACCCGGCCGGGCGTCTGGCCCATCAGCTTTCCAGCCAGACGTCCCGCGCCCAGTGCCATACCGATTCCCAGGTCTCTTCGGTGACCAGTTCTTCTTCGGCCGACCACAGCACCACAGTGCCGTCTTCCTCGACGCAGTAGTAGTCGTCACCGTCCTGGCAGATCGGGATCAGGCTGCGGTCGACGCCGGCATCCCATGCGTTGGCGGCAACGTCTGGCAGGTAGGTGTGGGATTGTGGGTCGGTGACAGTCACCGGCTCCAGGCTGCCGTAGACGACATCGCTGACGGTCAGCAGGAATTCGCGGAAGACAAACGGGATGTCGATGAACAGCTGTTCCTCGATTTCCACCAGCAGGTCTTCGTCGGGCAGCTCCAAGGGCACCGGTACCGGTTCGTTGGCTTCTCGCAGTTGTTCGATGATTTCTTCCACGTCCGGGATCCTCTTGCTCAATGGCGCGGTTTGGTTGGGGCGGTTTATACAGTAGCTTGCTATAGATGCAACCGCGAAATAGAAAACCCCAGCCGAGGCTGGGGTTTTTTTTACTGCATGCAAAACTGCAGGGTATTAGCCGTTCTGGCGGATACCGGCGACCAGCCAAGGCTGGTTCTCGCCTTGCGGACGTTCCATGTTCCAGCTTTCGCTGAACACTTCGCCCTGGTCGAAGCGCGAGGTCTTCGACACGCCGCTGAAGGTCAGAGTGGCGATGGTCTTGTCTGCGCGATCGTCCACGCCGTCCAGTTGCACAGTCAGGTTGTCGATGTAGGTCGACTGGAAGCCGTCGCCCAGGTCGGCACGTTCGCGCTTGAGGAACTCAAGCAGTTGCGGGGTCACGAACTCGGCGATCTTGTCCATTTCGTTGGCGTCCCAGTGCTGTTGCAGGGACTGGAAGTGGTTGCGCGCAGCTTCGATGAAGCGCTGTTCATTGAACCAGGCTGGTGCGTTGATCACCGGACGAGCGGCAGCGGGTGCAGCCGAGCCACCGAAGATCGAGCCCATGGCCGGCTTCTGCTCGAAGGCTTCACGTTGCATAGGTGCGTGACCGGCAGGTGCCAGGTGCTCCTGCTGTTTGCGACGACGCGAAGCGATGAAGCGGAAGATCACGAAGGCGATGACCGCCATGATCAGCATGTCGAAGATCTGCATGCCCTGGAAGCCGTCGCCCATGAACATGGAGGCCAGCAGGCCACCGGCAGCGATACCGGCCAGAGGGCCGAGCCAGCGCGAAGCACCGCCGGCCTTGGCGGCAGCGCCAGCGGCACCGGCAGCACCGGCGGTCGCAGCTGCGCCGCCCATGCCTGGAGAGGAAGGAGCCATTTGGCTGGTCTGGTGCGACGGCGCAGCGCCGGAGCTTTTGCCGCCACCAAAGCGCTTGGCGTTGGCGTCCAGGCTCATCGTCAGGCCGATGCACAACGCCATGGCGATGCTAAGAAAACGTTTCATAAAGGGAATTCCCATTTGTGGATGGCACGCGCGCCATGTTGCACAGGTGAAGTGTTACTGGCTAGCGGCAGAGTGTTTCGGGCTTTTGCCTGACAGGCTGCGTTCAGCTCAGTCGGTACGTGTAGGGCTATGTTCTTTTGTCTGTAGGACGGGGTGCTTGGTTCATTAGAAAAGTCGTTTAGCGGCGTAGTGCCAATAGAACTACGCCCGCTGATATCAGGCCGATCCCAGCCCATTGCCGCAGGTCGAGTCTCTCCCCCAGCAGGATCACCCCCAGTACTGCCACCAGCACCACGCTGAGCTTGTCCACCGGGGCGACCAGCGAGGCCGGTCCGAGCTTGAGCGCACGGAAGTAGCAGATCCACGAGGCGCCGGTCGCCAGCCCTGATAACAGCAGGAACAAATAGCTTTTGCCGGAGATCGATCCCAGGGATTGATATTGGCCCGTTGCGTACAAAATCAAGGCCAGGCTGACCAGCACCACGATCGTACGCAGTAGCGTCGCGAAGTCGGAATTGACGTTTTCAATGCCGACCTTGGCAAAGATCGCGGTCAGGGCCGCGAAAGCTGCCGACATCAGGGCCCAGAATGTCCAGGAGGAAAAGAAACCCGAGCCCATGTCGATGATTTCCTCAGATGGCCTCGAGCTTGGCGTAGCCGAGCATCAGCCATTTGCTGCCTTCGCTGAAGTTCACTTGCACGCGCGCCTGGGCGCCCGAACCTTCGAAGTTGAGGATCACCCCTTCGCCGAAGACCGCATGTTGCACTTGCTGACCCAGGCTGAAAGCGGTTTCCGGGATCTCTGCGCCAGCGAACATGCTGCTGGTACTCTGCTTCTGGCCGCTGAAAGGACGACTGACGCTGTTGGACAGGCGCACTTCCTGGATCAGACCCTTGGGCACTTCGCGAACGAAGCGCGACACTTTGTTGTAGGTTTCGCTGCCGTACAGGCGCCGGGTTTCAGCATAGGTCATTACCAGGTTCTGCATGGCGCGGGTGATGCCGACGTACGCTAGGCGACGTTCCTCTTCAAGGCGGCCGGGTTCTTCCAGGCTCATCTTGTGCGGGAACAGGCCCTCTTCCATGCCCACCAGGAACACGTAGGGAAATTCCAGGCCCTTGGCGCTGTGCAAGGTCATCAACTGAATGCTGTCTTCGTGCTCGTCGGCCTGGGTGTCACCGGCTTCCAGTGAGGCATGGCCGAGGAACGCGGCCAAGGGGGTCAGGTCTTCGTCTTCTTCGCTGTTTTCGAAGTTGCGCGCGGCGCTGACCAGTTCCTCAAGGTTTTCTACCCGCGCCTGGCCTTTTTCGCCTTTTTCCGCTTCGTGATAGGCGATCAGGCCGGACTGCTCGATGACCGTCTGGGTCATCAGGTGCAGTGGCATTTCGACGGTTTTCGCCGCCAGGTTCTCGATCAACTCGATGAACGCGCCCAAGGCGCCCGCCGCACGACCGGTCAGGCCTTTATTGGCGACCAGCTGGCGCATGGCTTCCCACATCGACACATCACTGTGACGGGCGTGGTCGCGGATGGCTTCGACGGTCTTTTCGCCAATGCCCCGGGCCGGAACGTTGATCACCCGCTCCAGTGCCGCGTCATTGCCACGACCTTCGAGCAAGCGCAGGTAGGCCATGGCGTTCTTGATTTCGGCACGCTCGAAGAAGCGCTGGCCGCCATAGATGCGATACGGAATGCGTTCGCGCAACAGGGCTTCTTCCAATACCCGCGATTGGGCGTTGGAGCGGTACAAAATCGCGATATCGCTGCGGGCCATGCCGGTTTTCAGCGCGCTCTCGATGGTTTCGACAACATAACGCGCTTCATCGTGTTCGTTGAACGCAGCGTAGAGGTTGATGGCTTCGCCGTCACCGCCGTCGGTCCACAACTCTTTGCCCAGGCGCCCGGTGTTATTGGCAATCAAGGCGTTTGCCGCCTTGAGAATGCCGGCCGTGGAGCGATAGTTCTGCTCCAGGCGAATCACTTCAGCGTCAGGGAAATCGGCTGAATACTGATGGATATTTTCGATTTTCGCGCCGCGCCAGCCGTAGATCGACTGGTCGTCATCGCCCACTACCATCAGGCTGTCGCCGCCCTTGGCCAGCAGTCGCAACCAGGCGTACTGCACGGCGTTGGTGTCCTGGAACTCGTCCACCAGCACATGGCGGAAGCGTTTCTGATAGTGCGCCAACAGGCCCGGATGGTCGCGCCACAGATCGAGGGCGCGCAGCAGCAGTTCGGAGAAGTCGATGACGCCGGCGCGCAGGCAAGCAGCCTCATAGGCTTCGTAGATACTGCGCATGGTGCCCAGGAACAGATCGCCGCTGGCCTGGATGTGTTGAGGGCGCAGGCCTTCATCTTTCTGTCCGTTGATAAACCACTGCGCCTGGCGCGCGGGCCAGCGCTGTTCGTCCAGACCCAACTCGCGGATCACGCGCTTGACCAGGCGTTGCTGGTCGTCGCTGTCGAGGATCTGGAAGGTCTGGCTCAGGCCGGCTTCCTGCCAGTGTGCCCGTAATAGGCGGTGCGCCAGACCGTGGAAGGTGCCGACCCACATACCGGCCGGGTTGATACCCATCAACTGCTCGATGCGATGGCGCATCTCCGCAGCGGCCTTGTTGGTGAACGTCACCGACAGGATGGAGTGGGGCGAGGCGTTTTCGACCTGGATCAACCAGGCGATACGGTGCACCAGCACTCGGGTTTTACCGGAGCCAGCACCGGCCAGGACCAACTGACGCCCCACGGAGGCCGCTACAGCCTGCCGTTGGGCATCGTTGAGGGAATTCAGCAAAAGGGAGAGATCATCGCGCATCGGGGCATTCTAGGGTGCCGCGTCAAACCGGGCAAACCGAGCTTTGCATTTACCGATGAAAGAATTACCGAGAGCGACCGCTCGGTCATTTCTCGCCAGCCCTCACAGGCCGTGCCCCCGGCAGCTTCGGGGCAAAGTGCAGCCCATCGGTTGCCTGGTTTTTATCCGCCGTGGCGGTTTGGTCAGGACCATTGCTTGTGTATGCTCCGGTGATGTTTCGGCCCAGCGTGGCCACTTCTTATAAGAACAAGATCCTTGCCTATGACCCCCAACTCCAGCCTGGCTGGCGCCTTTGTCGAGCCGCAGGTTATCCGCAAGCAATACGCCATGGAGCTGGCGGTTGAGCGCACACGGCTGCTTTATCAGGGCTCGCTGCTGCCGACGTTGTTCATGTTACTCAACGGCCTGGTATGCGCCGGCCTGCTCTGGAGTCCGCCGCGCTCTTGGCTGATCAGTGTCTGGCTGGTGTGGCTGTTATTACTGGTGGCATTGCGGGTCATTCAAGTGGCGGCCTTCGATTCGGCGATGCCCAGCCGTCAAGCCCAGCCAATCTGGCGACGCATGTTTCTCTTGGGATCCGCCGTCAGCGGCCTGACCCTGGCCGCAGCCGGCATCGCCCTTGCGCCCACCGACAATTTCCTTCAGCAAGCCTGGGTATTCGGCCTGATCGGTGCGGCAACACTCTCGGCCAGTGTGGCGTATGCGGTCAGCGCGCCGGCTTTTCTGTCATTTACCCTGCCTTGTCTGCTGCCAGCCGTTGGTTATCTGTTTTGGGGAGCGAACGAACAACAGCAGGGATGGGGCTGGCTTGGTTTGATCCTGCTGGGCGCCCTGAGTGTGGTGGCATGGCAGGTCAATCGCTTGATCCATGGACGGTTATTGCGCCGCTTCCAGAATCAGGCGCTGATCGAGCACCTGCAGCAGGCGCAAAGTGAAAGTGATCAGCTTAACCAGGCCCTGGCGCGGGAAGTCGAACAGCGCCGCGAGGCGGAAGCGCTATTGCGCGCCGCACAGGTTGAGCTGCAAGGCCGGGTGGCGCAAAGCAGTCTTGAACTGGACGACGCCAATCAGGCTTTGAGCAAAAGCGAAGCCCGTCTGGCGTTGGCGCTGAAGGCCAGTGAATTGGGCTTGTGGGACTGGAATCTCCAAACCGATGAAGTGCACCACACCCAGCTTGAAGAGTTGCTCGGTATTGAGCCGGCTTTCGTCACCGGGATGCCCAGTCAATTGAAACCGCGCTTGCATCCTGAGGACTTACCGCCGCTGCGGCGGGCGTTGGTGGAGCATCTGAAGGGGCGCAGTGAGGACTATCAGATCGAATATCGGGTGCGCCATGGCGACGGACATTGGGTGTGGATCGAAGATCGGGGGCGCGCCGTGCAGCGCAGCCCGGCAGGGCGGGTGTTGCGCATGGTCGGGACGCGCCGCGACATCAGCGTCAGCAAAGATCTGGAGGAGCAACGCCAGTTAGCGGCGACGGTGTTTGAAGCGGCCAGTGAAGGCATCGTGATCCTCGACCCGAACTACATGCTGATTGCCGTCAATCAGGCGTTCAGCCGGGTCAGCGGTTATCAGATGGAGGATCTGCTGGGGCGCAATGTGGTCGAGCTACCCTGCAGTCGTGATGCGCGTCGGCACTTTCCATCGATCCAGAAAGCCCTGGAGCAGTCGGGTCATTGGCAGGGAGAACTGGTCGAGGCCCGTAAAAACGGTGAGCTGTATCCGCAATGGCTGCAACTAAGCGTAGTGCGCGATCGCCGAGGAAACGTCAGTCATATAGTAGGGTTCTTCGCCGATCTTTCGGCGCGCCGCGCCGCTGAAGAACGAATGCGCTACCTGACCCACTATGACGACCTGACGGGCCTGGCGAATCGTTCGTTGTTCCGTGAGCGCCTGCATGAAGCCCATCAACGCGTGCAGCAGGGAGGTCGCAGTCTGGCGTTGCTGCATATCAACCTCGACCGTTTCAAGTTACTCAATGACAGCCTTGGTCATGATGTGGCCGACCAACTGTTGCAGAAGATGGCTCGGCGCCTGGTCAATGCGCTGCCGGAAGCGGACACCATCGCTCGCCTGTCCAGCGATGAGTTTGCCGTGCTTTTCGATGCCTATGGCAGTTTGTCGAGCCTGGCGCGGGTGGCGACCCGACTGGCGAATAAGCTGCGCGTGCCAATGACCATCGAAGGGCATGAGCTGGTCGTGAGTGCGTCGATGGGTATCAGCATGTTGCCGGACAATGCCCGGCAAATTTCGACGCTGGTCAGCCAATCGAATATGGCCATGCAGCATGCAAAGCATTTGGGAGGTAACAACTTCCAGTTTTATACCGACAGCCTTCAGGCCAGTACCCTTGAGCGATTGCAATTGGAAAACCAATTGCGCAAGGCCATTGAGGAGCAGCAGCTTAAAGTCTATTACCAGCCCAAGCTGTGCCTGGCCACAGGTCGCCTGAACGCCGCTGAGGCATTGGTGCGCTGGGATCACCCAACGATGGGGCGGGTGCCGCCGGGGGATTTTATCGGCCTGGCCGAGGAGACCGGGCTGATCGGCGCGATTGGCGAGTTTGTATTGCGCCAGGCCTGTTGGCAGGCGTGTGAGTGGCAGCGTCAGGGGCTGGAGCCGATCCGGGTGTCGGTCAATCTATCGGTCCATCAATTGCGCCAGGGCAAGTTGGTCAGTCTGGTGCGCCAGGTCCTTGATGAAACCGGACTAGCGCCGCACTACCTGGAGCTGGAGCTGACCGAAAGCCAGTTACTCGACAGTGTTGAGCACATCATCGTGACCTTTCGGCAATTGCGCGATCTGGGGGTAAAGCTGGCTATCGACGATTTTGGCACTGGATATTCGTCGTTGAGCTACCTCAAACGCATTCCGGTGGATTACGTGAAAATCGATCAGGCCTTCATTCGCGGGCTTGGCGAGGGCGATGCCGACGTGGCCATTACCCGAGCAATCATCGCCATGGCCCATGGCCTGTCGCTCAAGGTGGTGGCTGAAGGGGTCGAGCGAGTCGAGCAGCTCGAGTTCCTCAAGGCCGAACGCTGTGACGAAGTGCAGGGTTATTTGATCAGCAGGCCGATGGAGGCCGAGGGGCTTGGGTGTCTGCTGCGTGAGCGGGATGCCGTTCAAGTCTTGAAACGTCAGTGAGCCTCCCGAAAGTCATAGGTGCACTGTCGGGAGGTTAATGAGGATTTACTGGGTGACCAGCACTTCATCGATGTGCTGGATTAGTTGGCCTTTATAGTGGATTCCAACGGCGCTTACAGGGTAGTCGCCTTCAACTTTGTATTCGACAAACTTGTCTGTCTCGACCTGAATGTTGATTCCATCATTGCTTTCCAGAATCAGCTCCAGTGGTAGATATGGCGTGTCCTGTACCGGGCTCTTGACCAGCTTCGGCGTGATGCCCGGGTGGGCAACGGTGACGGTTCCGTAGACACGGAAATTAGGCTTTGCGCCGGGCATGCGATCGATTTGTGCAGTCCAGTTTTTGCTTTTAACAGTCATTGGTTAATGCTCCATGATTAAAGATTAATTGCTTCCTGCGCATGGGATTTAACCAAGGCACTTCTGATTTTCGCGGTATTTAATTAGTGTGTTTGTAAGGTTACATATTTGGCTTGCGCAACTGGGTTGAGTGCCTGAATAACTGGTCAGGAAGCCTGGTTCGAGGGGTGGCAGCGGATAACGCGCCCGCCTGACAGTGCTACATGAGGTGCGCCCAGCTGAAATCGAGGGACGCGGTTACGCATTGGGCAGGCAAAAAGCGGATTCTTGTAGTATAACTACAAGCGTACTACCTCCCCGGCGCCAGCCCCTACCGACGAGTCCTGCCCTTTGAACCTGTTGCAACATATCGCCCAGTCTCGCCACCTGTTACGCAAATCGGAGCTCAAGGTTGCCGATCACGTGCTGCTTGACCCTGCGGCGGTGATGCACAGCTCCATGGCGGATCTTGCCCATAGTGTGGGCATCAGCGAACCGACTATCGTGCGTTTCTGTCGCGCCATCGGTTGTTCCGGCTTCCAGGATCTCAAGTTGAAACTGGCGCAGAGCCTGGCGGCCGGCGCGAGTTTTGGACAGTTCGCTATTCACGAAGACGACTCGGTCGCCGATTACAGCCTGAAAATTTTCGACACCACCCTGCACACGCTGATGGAGGTTCGCGAGAAGCTCGATCCTGTGGAGCTGCAGCGGGCTGTATCCTTGATGTCCCAGGCCCAGCGTGTCGAGTTCTACGGTTTTGGTGCCTCGGGTGCCGTGGCGGCGGACGCCCAGCATAAGTTCTTCCGCTTGCTGCTCACGGCCGCGGCCTATTCCGACCCGCATATGCAGGCGATGTCGGCGGTGACGCTCAAGCCCAGTGACGTGGCGATCTGTATCTCCCAGTCGGGCCGCTCCAAGGACTTGTTGATTACCGCCAACCTGGTGCGTGAAAGCGGCGCGTCTTTGATCACTCTCTGCCCGAGCCAGACGCCATTGGCTGAGCTGTCGACTGTCAATCTGGCGATCGACGTGCATGAAGATACCGAAATCTATACGCCACTGACCTCGCGGATCGCCCACCTGGTGGTGATCGATGTCCTGGCCATGGGAGTTGCCATGGCGCGCGGACCGAGCCTGGTCAATCACCTCAAGAGCGTCAAACGCAGCCTTCGCAGCCTGCGGCTATCGCCCAAGTCGGTGAAAGCGCTGGATGACTAAGTCCGGATGAGGTCAACATTCATCTGTCTGTAACCCTCGCGCCGCCAAACCGTCATCCCCGAGCCCTATCGTGAAACTCCCGTACACGCCTTGGGAGACTCGAAATGGCCCAGCCCTACGAAGAACGCAACAGCGCTGTCAAAACCCGCCGTCAGCAAGAAGATCAGCGCCGCATGGCGTTCCGTCGTGCGATTGAAGATCGCTGCGAGCAGCGGCAACTTCTCGCTGAAATAGGCGATTTTCCCGACAGTCTGGAACTCAATTACTGGCAGGCGGCGTCGGCAACTTCCCGCCGAAGCGCTCAACCAGCGCGCTGATCTGCACGCGTTCGCTGCGGATAAATCCAAGAAATGCATGTGCCACCGGTGACAGGCGCTTCGCCTTGGCTTGCACCAGGCACCAGCTGCGGAACAACGGCAACTCTTCGACGGGCAGCTCTTTGAGACCGCCGGTTGCCAACTCCAGGTTCAGGGCGTGCCGCGTCAACAGCGCTATGCCCAGACCCGCCGCCACGCATTCACGCTGCGCTTCGGCCGACGAGACCTCCTGGGTCTGGTTGAAGTGCACGCGCTTTTCCTTGAAATACTCCTCACAGGCCAGTCTCGTCCCTGAGCCCGGCTCGCGCAGCAACAAGGTATAGGGCTCCAGGTCCTGCAGGCGCAATGGCCCCATGTGGCACAGCGGGTGATCCGGTGGGGCCACTGCGACGATGGGGTTATTGAGGAAGGGCAGAAACTCCAGGCCCATGTCCTGGGGCACCATGGACATGATCACCAGGTCATCGCGGTTGTCCGAGAGGCGTCGGATGACCTGGCCGCGGTTGACTACCGTCAGCTGCAGATTGACCTCCGGATGCTGGCGCTTGAAGGCGGCGAACAGGTGCGGGACGAAGTATTTGGCGCTGGATTCCACCGCCAGTTTGAGTTGTCCCTGCAGCGATCCTTGCATGTCGGACAGCTGCATATCGAGGTTTTCCAGGCGGCCGAAAATGTCTCGACTGGCTCGCTGTAACGCTTCAGCGGCCTCGGTCATGTAGAGCTTTTTGCCGACATAATCGAACAAAGGTTGACCAATCAGCTCTTCAAGCTGACGAATTTGTAGGCTGACGGCCGGCTGAGTGAGAGACATTTCTTCAGCTGCGCGACTGTAGGAACGCAAATCGCAGACCTCGTTAAAGATCTGAAGCTGACGTAATGTCATACGCATCAATGACTTACGCATCTTATAGAGGCTCCGGCCGGCAGTCGATGGTTTAACTATAAGTCTTTACTTATGACTAACCCAATTATTATTGATTTTTGTTAATTCCTTGAGCGGGATAGTGTGGCCCTGCGACTGACTTGAAACATTTAGTCACGCGCCGACCCCAGTCTAGCGGGTCGTGGGTAGCAACCGGCTCAAGGGAAACTCCAAGTGATAACAAAGATCCTGATCGCCAACCGTGGTGAGATTGCCGTACGAATCGTACGTGCCTGCGCCGAGATGGGCATTCGCTCGGTCGCGATCTATTCCGATGCCGATCGCCATGCCTTGCACGTCAAGCGTGCCGACGAGGCTCACAGCATTGGTGCCGAGCCGCTGGCCGGCTACCTGAACCCGCGCAAGCTGGTGAACCTGGCGGTGGAAACCGGTTGCGATGCGTTGCACCCAGGCTACGGCTTCCTGTCGGAAAACGCTGAACTGGCGGATATCTGCGCCGAGCGCGGGATCAAGTTCATCGGCCCGTCGGCGGAAGTCATTCGTCGCATGGGCGACAAGACCGAAGCGCGCCGCAGCATGATCAAGGCGGGCGTGCCGGTAACCCCGGGCACCGAAGGCAACGTCTCGGGCATCGAGGAAGCGTTGGCCGAAGGCGACCGTATCGGCTACCCAGTGATGCTCAAGGCCACTTCCGGTGGTGGCGGCCGCGGTATTCGTCGCTGCAACAGCCGTGAAGAACTCGAACAGAACTTCCCGCGAGTCATTTCCGAAGCCACCAAGGCCTTCGGTTCGGCGGAAGTGTTCCTGGAAAAGTGCATCGTCAATCCCAAGCACATCGAAGCGCAGATCCTCGGCGACAGCTTTGGCAACGTGGTGCACCTGTTCGAGCGTGACTGCTCGATCCAGCGCCGCAACCAGAAACTCATCGAGATCGCCCCGAGCCCGCAACTGACGCCCGAGCAGCGCGCCTACATCGGCGACCTGTCGGTACGTGCGGCCAAGGCCGTGGGTTACGAGAACGCCGGCACCGTGGAGTTCCTGCTCGCCGAGGGCGAGGTGTACTTCATGGAGATGAACACTCGGGTGCAGGTGGAACACACCATCACCGAGGAAATCACCGGGATCGACATCGTCCGTGAGCAGATCCGCATTGCGTCCGGCCTGCCGCTGTCGGTGAAACAGGAAGATATCCAGCACCGCGGTTTCGCCCTGCAGTTCCGGATCAACGCCGAAGACCCGAAGAACAACTTCCTGCCCAGCTTCGGCAAGATCACTCGTTACTACGCACCCGGCGGTCCCGGCGTACGTACCGACACAGCGATCTACACCGGCTACACCATTCCACCGTTCTACGACTCGATGTGTCTGAAACTGGTGGTCTGGGCGTTGACCTGGGAAGAGGCGATGGATCGTGGCCTGCGCGCGCTGGATGACATGCGTCTGCAAGGGGTCAAGACCACTGCCGCGTACTACCAGGAAATCCTGCGTAACCCGGAATTCCGTAGCGGCCAGTTCAATACCAGCTTCGTCGAAAGCCACCCTGAACTGACCAACTACTCGATCAAGCGCAAACCCGAAGAGCTGGCCCTGGCCATCGCCGCCGCCATCGCCGCCCACGCAGGCCTGTGAGGAATATAACAATGTCCAAGATCCACGTTACCGACACCATCCTGCGCGACGCCCATCAGTCGCTGCTCGCCACCCGCATGCGCACCGAAGACATGCTGCCGATTTGCGACAAGCTCGACAAAGTCGGCTACTGGTCGCTGGAATGCTGGGGCGGCGCGACCTTCGATGCCTGCGTGCGCTTCCTCAAGGAAGACCCGTGGGAGCGTCTGCGCAAACTGCGCGCGGCACTGCCCAACACCCGTCTGCAAATGCTCCTGCGCGGCCAGAACCTGCTGGGCTACCGTCACTACAGCGACGACGTGGTCAAGGCCTTCGTGGCCAAGGCGGCAGTCAACGGTATCGACGTGTTCCGCATCTTCGACGCGATGAACGACGTGCGTAACCTGCGCGTGGCGATCGAAGCGGTGAAAGCCGCCGGCAAACATGCCCAGGGCACCATCGCCTACACCACCAGCCCGGTGCACACCATCGACGCCTTCGTGAACCAGGCCAAGCAGATGGAAGCCATGGGTTGCGACTCGGTGGCGATCAAGGACATGGCTGGCCTGCTGACCCCGTACGCTACCGGCGAGCTGGTCAAGGCACTGAAGAGCGAGCAATCGCTGCCGGTGTTCATCCACTCCCACGACACCGCCGGCCTGGCCGCGATGTGCCAACTCAAGGCGATCGAAAACGGTGCCGATCACATCGACACCGCGATCTCCAGCTTCGCCTCGGGCACCAGCCACCCGGGCACCGAATCGATGGTCGCCGCGCTTAAAGGCACCGAGTTCGATACCGGCCTCGACCTGGAATTGCTGCAAGAGATCGGCCTGTACTTCTATGCCGTGCGCAAGAAATACCACCAGTTCGAAAGCGAATTCACTGCGGTCGACACCCGTGTGCAAGTCAACCAGGTACCGGGCGGGATGATTTCCAACCTGGCCAACCAGTTGAAAGAGCAGGGCGCTCTGAACCGCATGAGCGAAGTGCTGGCGGAGATTCCGCGGGTGCGTCACGACCTCGGCTACCCACCGCTGGTCACCCCGACGTCGCAGATCGTCGGCACCCAGGCGTTCTTCAACGTGCTGGCTGGCGAGCGCTACAAGACCATCACCAATGAAGTGAAGTTGTACCTGCAAGGCGGTTACGGCAAGGCGCCAGGCCAGGTTGACGAGAATCTGCGTCGCCAGGCAATCGGCAACGAGGAAGTGATCGACGTGCGCCCAGCGGACCTGCTGAAGCCGGAGATGACCAAGCTGCGCAACGACATCGGCGCACTGGCCAAGTCTGAAGAAGACGTGCTGACTTACGCCATGTTCCCGGATATCGGGCGCAAGTTCCTCGAGGAGCGCGAAGCCGGCACCCTGGTTCCGGAAGTCCTGCTGCCGATTCCTGAAGCAGGCGGCGTGGCCTCGGCGGGCGGCGAAGGGGTACCGACTGAGTTCGTCATCGACGTGCACGGCGAAACCTACCGCGTCGACATCACTGGTGTGGGCGTCAAGGCCGAAGGCAAGCGTCACTTCTACCTGTCCATTGACGGCATGCCGGAAGAAGTGGTGTTCGAACCGCTCAACGAATTCGTCGGCGGCGGCAGCAGCAAGCGCAAGCAAGCCACTGCACCGGGTCACGTCAGCACCACCATGCCGGGCAACATCGTCGACGTGCTGGTCAAGGAAGGCGACACCGTCAAAGCCGGCCAGGCCGTACTGATCACCGAAGCGATGAAGATGGAAACCGAAGTGCAATCGGCCATCGCCGGCAAGGTCACCGCGATTCACGTAGCCAAGGGCGACCGTGTCAATCCGGGTGAAATCCTGATCGAGATCGAAGGCTGATCAAACGCCTTCATCTGCAACGTTTTACCTCGGGGGAGCACATGCTCCCCTTTTTTTGTGCGGTTTATATGCACCTATTAGGCTAAATGCATTTTAATGCATCTATCAGTGCTGCTCATCGTTGTTGAATGCACTATATTGCATCTACAGTAAACGCCTGATGAATCAACGTGCATTAAAATGCAGGAGCAAACGATGCTGGCATTGACACTGCAGATTTATAGCGTCGGAAATTGGCAGGACGCCATGACCGTGACGTTTGATGAACCCGAACGAGGTTTCGACAGCCGCTGCAGCTTTGGTTACGAAACCAGCTATCTGGTTGAGCATATTGAAAATATCCCCAGCCCTTTCGCGGGTGCCGTGAGCGCCACCGCTCCGATTGCCTGGGAGTGCCATGAATCACCTCGACGTGATCTGGCTGCTCGCCGGTCTCTGGCAATCTGCTGGCCAAGACGCGCAGGTCGAGGATCTGGTGCTGGATTACCTGCGTCGTGACCTGCTCAATAAAATCCTCGGCAATTCCGATAACCACGGTCGTAATACCGCAATCATTCGCCACGCCGATTCATTCGAACTGGCGCCCATTTACGATTTGGCACCCATGGTGATGGACGACGAAGGCATTACCCGCACCACCAAATGGTCACGGGAGTTGGAGATAGCAGGGGATGTCGATTGGCGTGGCGTGTGTGAGGCTCTGACGGGGATCGTCGATTCTCCCGTGATCTTCGAGCGGTTGCGCAATGAGGCTGCGCGCCTGCTTGCGCTCCCGGATCTATTGACCGCTAGCGGTTTGCCAGAGGTGACAATGAATCATCCGCGCATAGGGCTTCGGCATCTTGAGCAACGTTTAAAGGAGTGGGGTTTGCAATGAGCATGAGCGTGGCAGAGCGGACGCTGCTGATTGAAGGTATTCAGCAAGGCCTGGCCGAGGACAGCTTGAGCATCGGTGACGCCGTGCGCCGCTTGCGGGTTGAGGTCACTGGTTTGCACCAGAGTCAGTTCGCCAGGATGTGCAAAATTTCGGTGCGCACCCTGGTCCACATTGAGCACGGGGAAGGCAATCAGACGCTGAAGTCGCTTAACGCCGTATTGCGCCCATTTGGCATGCAAATGGGCGTGGTGAAAATTCGCCGGGCGATCAATCAGGCGTCACCCCTTTGACCCATCAGCCGCGGCACTCCACCAGCGTCTTCACCTGACCGGTCGCGGTCTGATTGTCGTCCGCCAGCCACTGCTCGAACCCAGCGCGGATCGTTGGCCATTCCCCATCGAGGATCGAATACCAGGCGGTATCACGATTCTGCCCCTTGACCACCATGTGCTGGCGGAACACGCCTTCGAAGCTGAAGCCCAGACGTTCGGCCGCGTACTTGGAGCGGGCGTTGCCGTTGTTGCACTTCCACTCCAGGCGACGGTAGCCGAGCTCGAAAGCGTGCTTGGCCAACAGGTAAACCGCCTCGGTGCTTTTCGGCGAACGCTGCATCGGTGCGCCGAAGGTGACGTGGCCGATTTCGATGCGGCCCTGAGCCGGGACGATCGACATCAGGCTGAGGATGCCCTGAATATCGCCACTGACACGGTCGATGACGGTGAAGAAATACGGGTCGCTGTGAGCGGCGTGGTTGTTCAGCCAGTCATTGAAAACGCTGCGCTCGGTGAAGGGGCCGTAAGGCAGGTAATCCCAGAGTTTCGGGTCGGCGCCGGGGCCCTGAAATGCGTTGAAAAGGCCTTCGGCATGGCGCGCCGGGTCGAGTTTTTCGAGGCGTATGAAGCGTCCTTCGATCAATTGCACCGACGGCGGCGGGACGCCTTTCCAGTCTGCGAGTGAAATCGTCATGTGTTTCTCCTGGCCTCTCAAAGGGTTTTGCGAAATTGGATGAAACCGGGACGCTCGGCAATGCGCTCATAGAGCTGGATCGCGGTGGCGTTGGTTTCGTGGGTCAGCCAGTGCACCTTGCAGCAACCGTCGGCCTTGGCGGTACTGTAGACGAACTCGATTAACTGGCGGCCGACACCAGTGCCACGGGTTTCAGGTGCGACCAGCAAGTCTTGCAGGTAGCAGGAGTTTTCAATGCTCCAGTTCGAGCGATGGTAGATGAAATGCACCATGCCGACGGCTTTGTCGTCGGCCCAGGCGAGCGCGGCGTGGGTCGGTTCGCTGGGGTCGAGCAGGCGTTGCCAGGTGTTTTCGCTGACCGCGTCCGGCAGTTCGGTGTTGTAGAAGCGCAGGTAGGTTTGCCACAGCGGCAGCCAGGCGGCGTGGTCGGCGGCGGTGACTCGGCGAATCTCGATCTGACTCATGTTCATTCCTTGGGCATCAAGTGGGCGAGGGCCTGGTCGTGGAGGTCGGGGCTGGCGCTCAGCCCTTCGCGTACGCCGGCGATGTCTGTGGTGTTGCGGTTCTGACTGAGTTTGCGCTTGCCTTCCAGGCGCTGGATCGGCAGGGCAAAGCCGACGATGGCCTTGAGCATGCTGTCGATGTAGTCGGCGGGGGCATCGACGACTTTCCAGGGCTGGACGCGGCCCGCCTCATGCCGATCAGTTAACGCGCTGACCAGCGTGAGCAAACGCTCGGCATCGGTGAACACCTCGGCGCTGCCGTACGCGTGGACAGCCACATAGTTCCAGGTCGGCACGACTTTGCCGTGTTCGGCCTTGGACGGATAAAACCCGGGGCTCACGTAGGCGTCGGCACCGGGGAAAATCACCAGCACCTCGGCACCCTCCTGTAACGCCCGCCATTGCGGATTGGCCTTGGCAAAGTGCCCGTATAGGGTGCCATTCGGGCCTTGTGCGGTATCCAGCAGCAATGGCAGATGACTGGCCTGCAGGCCCTGTTCGTCCTGGGTTACAACAATCGCCAGCCGGGTGTCGAGCATGTGCTGTTGCAGTGTCGGTAAATCGTCGATGGCGAAGGCTTTGGGCGTATACATGGAAAATTTCCTTGGCGAATGTGTGCATCCTAGGCAGGCTATTGGTCTGTTGTAAGAGCCATTCAAGACCAATTTCATAGGTCCATTGCCATGACCGATGCGCCGCTTTCCTTGTCATTCAACCCGGCGGGCATCACGCTCGACCGTCGTCAGGGTTTGAGCCGTCAGCTCTATCAGGCACTGCGCACGCGTGTACTCGACGGCCGCCTGGCGAGCGGCACCCGGTTACCGGCGAGTCGGGATCTGGCCGCGGCCCTGGCGATATCGCGCAACAGCGTGGTACGTGCCTACGATCAACTGTATGCCGAGGGCTTCATTGAGGGACGGGTAGGCGATGGCACCTATGTGGCGCAATTACCGGCAAATGCGTTACCACCCGGAAAACTATCCACAAAAGTATCCACAGGGTTATCGACAGGCTTACCCACAGCCTTATCCACAAATTGGCTGGATTCACCTGTTGATTTATCCAGCAAAGTTATCCACAGCGACGCCTTGGCGCGCGTCGAAAAGCATCATTTACCCCGGCCGCCCAGCGGGCCGCCACGGGCATTTCGGGTCGGCGTACCGGCTTTCGATCTGTTCCCATTCGAGGTCTGGGCCAAGCTCAACGCGGCTTTCTGGCGCAAACCGGATTTGCAGCAGTTGTGTTATGGCGCTCCTGAAGGCGATGCACGTCTGCGCGGGATGATTGCCGCCTATCTGCGCAGCTCACGGGGTATGCAATGCAGCGCTGAACAAATTGTGATCACCAGTGGCGCGCAGCAGGGAATCAGCCTTTGTGCACAGCTGCTGGTGGCGTCGGGGGATGGCGTGGCTGTGGAAAACCCCGGCTATCGCGCGGCGGGGCATGCTTTCGCGGTCGCCGGCGCGCGTTTACACGGTGTATCAGTGGATAGCGAAGGCATCAGTTGCGCCGAACTGAATGCATTGGCCGATTGCCGGTTGGCCTATGTCACGCCCTCCCATCAATACCCCACTGGGGTCATCATGAGCCTGGCACGGCGCCTGGAGCTGTTGGCCTGGGCCGAACGCAGCAACGGATGGATTATCGAGGACGATTACGACGGCGAGTACCGCTACAGCGGCGCACCCTTGGCGCCTCTGGCGGCCCTGGATCGGCAGGGGCGGGTGCTCTACGTCGGCACCTTCGGCAAGGTCGCGTTCCCCGCGTTGCGTTTGGGATATCTGGTGCTGCCGCAGGGGCTGGTGGACGCATTCGCCCGGCGCCGCGCGGTGGATGTGCGGCATTCTGAAGTCAGCACCCAGGCGGTGATGGCCGAATTCATGGCTGCCGGCCATTTTCAGCGGCACATCCGTCGTATGCGCAGGGCCGCGCTGAGCCGCCGCAATGCCGTATTGAACGGCTGGCCCACAGGTGTCCCCGGCATTGGCAAGCTGCCCTCCGTGGCGGCCGGGCTGCACCTGACGGTGTCGGTCGACAGCCTCTCGCGTGAGCGGGAATTAATCGATCTCGCGCGCAGTGTCGATGTCGAGATTAATGGTTTGAGCAGTTACTGGCTGGCAGATTCGGTGACGCCTGAAGACCAGCGCGCCGGACTGGTGTTGGGGTTTGCCGCCGTGCCCGAAGCGGCGATAGCGGCGGCACTCGAGCGTTTACGCAAGGCGTGGGGCGTGGGGTGAAGCGGACGGGCTCGCACCCCGTCCGCTGGCCTCAGGACTGCTGTTCGAGTTTCAGAAACAGGGATGGGTCGCTGATGCGTCGCAGCACGTAGTCGATGGGTGCCAGGGTAGTGAGCGCCAGGCGCTGCTCTTTACTTAACTGTTGCAACTGCGGGTCGGCAATCTTCAGGTGAGCAACACTGAATTGATGGGCGGGCGCGGCAAGCGAGTCATAGTGAAAGTGCGCCAGCCACAGCACCTGGTCGTTATGGCTGCTGTCGAGAATCCGATACTCCTGAAAGTAATCCTGGCGCTTTTTGGTCTTGATTCGACCTTGTTCGTTCCTGACGATGCGCACCTGATTGTTGTCCAGCAGCCACTGCACGTACGCCTGACGAGGTTGACGACTCTTCAGCAGAGCGGCGCGGACACTGACGCCTTGTTTACGCAATTGAAGGGCCGCGTTGTTGAGTTGTTGGCTCAGATTGCCGACAGGAGGCCGGGTTTTTCCTGAAGCGCGCAGGCGTTCCAGCGCTGGCTCGACATTGACTGCGGCTTGCTCCAGTCGTTGCGCCTGTTGATCGAACACGTCCTGCATGTCCGCCGGAATCCGATTGGGCCTGAAGGCGTCTTTACGGGTTCGCTCGATAAAGTCCTGGACGCCTTCATTGAGTGCCAGCGCGTCGTCGAGAATATCGATGTCGTCAACCAGGGGTGGCGCATTGGCCTTGGGCTTGGCAGGCAGAAACTCGGCCAGAGGCAATTCGGCCGCTGGTGAGGTTTTTGCGGGTGGTGCATTGCGCGGCCGAGTCTTGGTGACCTTGCCCACGGGCCGAGATGGCCCTGCACTCGGTGGTTGGGGCGTCGGCGGCTCGATACGCTCCCTATCCGGCAGGAGAGTATCCAGTTGCTCTTGGGCCAACTGCTTGAACTCATCAATCAAGGCGCCGACCCGTGCAACCTCAGTGGCTTCAATTTTATCGGGGTATTCGCCAGGCAGGTCGGTCAGTCGTTGATTCGCGTCGGCATAGACGTCGATCAGGCGGGTCAGATGTTCGATCCGCTGGGCGCTGGATTCGGCATCCAGGGGCGATCTGAGCATGGCCGAATGATGGTGGGCAGCGGTGGCGGCCTCGAGAATCAGGGATCCCACCGCTTCGCGAGCCGGCTCAACGTTTACGGTGGCAGTACCGCGCAAACAGATTTCATGGGACATACCGATTTCGTTGGACTTCAAGTCCCATTGGTTAAACGCCGGAAGCAATTTGCGCAGGCTTTGTGCCGTGGTCATGCCCGCGCTGCCGGTGGCCTCAAGGACTGCAAGAGATTTCTGGGAAAGCTCCAGGCGGGCAATGAGTTCATGGCTCAATGCCATGGTCTGCCTGACGCCTTCGACGTATGTCTGGAACAGGCTGGTGGAATCCAACTCGGCGTCATCGGCCAGCATTTGGGTGAGTTTTGTATAGCGGGTGCGCTTGAGTGCGAACCACAGCGCAAGGTTCTTTTGCAGCTCAATCGACAGGCGCTGCATGTCATTCAGGTAGCCTTCTGTGCCGCCTTTCAGGCGCCATTGCACGAGGGTTTGCAAAGCTTGGTCGTACTCACCGATAAGCTTTTCCACTTGACCCAAATACCGCGCGGTTGCCTGTTCGTGCTCGGCTCCGGTTGTGGCCTCCATGTCGGACTGAGCTTTTTTCAATGCGGCGTTGTTGGCTGGTTCCTGACGCTTGAAGGTTTCCAGTGTGGCACCCAACTGGTTCCTTTCCTGCTCCTTGGCCTGGCGCTGTGCCCTGAGTGCATTGCGCAGACTGGTGCCGCCAGCCCCTCCACGCAAACGCAGCCGGGTGTCGACAAACCATTGTCCCTGTTGGTTGTGAATCAACAGCGGACCAGTCTTCGAGGGTGAGTGTGGATACACGATTTGCACGTGCTGATCTTCGTTTTCCTGAACCTGGAACCAGCGTTCGCCGACCTGTGCATAGACCCGTGAGTCCAGTTGGTATAACGAGGCTTTGTCGCGCAGCAAGGTCTGCACCTCCGGCTTGGTGATATCGAGGGTCCTCACTGCCAGGCTATCGAGGTAGTGAGCCAATGCCGTGGGCGAGCGGTGGGGCACCGAGCCATTAGGCTCAAGCGAGGACAGATGGTTGGAGGGCAGTTCACCCGTCAGCATGTCGGCTCGCAGCGTCACGTCCGGAGTGGCGGCGGGCTGGGTGACAACAATATCGGTGCTCTTGAGCCACGCTTCCTGGTCTAGCTGCCGGGTTGTGCGCGGACCGGTCTTGCGTCGACTGGCGGCGTGATGGGCAAGGATCATCCCCAGATTCAGCAGCATGTCGCCGATGGCGCTCCATTGGGCATGGGTATCGCCGCGTTGCCAGGCGCGCTGCACCTGTTCAAGTTGAGCGAGGCTTTGCCAGATCCAAATCGCAGCGCCGGCCGTACCCCCGAGAAAATTCGCCGCGACGTTGAAGAGTGCCCATCCACTGTCCTGGAGCATGGCCCAGCGACGTTGAGTATTGGACAGCGACTGGCGGTCGGCGAGTTCGGCCATGGCCAGGGCATGGGTGTTGAACAGGGTAGGAAAGACATCGCCTGTCAGCGCCTTGGCTGAGAGCTCGACGGGTCCGGCCCAGCTCACGGAGGTCCAGGGTTCGGACAATAGCTGAGTGCTGAGCCAAGGGCTGGGCAGGCCGACGGGGAAAGTATATTGGGCGTATTTGAAGGTGATGTTCGAGTCGGGCAGCCATGCCAGCACCGAATCCCTTAACTCGCCCGGTTGGTGCAGGGCATACAGCAGGTTTTGCGTTGACGGAAACTGCAGCAACGGTTGTTCGAACAGCGGTCGATAGAGCAGGCAGGGGCCGCCTGCAGGGTGCTGCGGGGCAATGATGAACATGTTGGCAACGGTGTCACCCTCGGTGGTCCCGGAGCGGACGAAGGTCAGCGGACGTATCAGCACCGGGTGTGAGTGGGCTGGTGGTGGATTGAGCCATTCGCGGATGTAGCGGTAGCCCAGTTCATCAATGCCGCCGATGCGGCGGATCTTGCACTCCAGCGCAATCAACGGCAGCAGGGTGCGTATCTGGTTGATATAGAAATCGCGCTGCAACGGCGCCTGCTCCGGGTCATCGAGCAGTTTGTCACGGATCAGGCGCGGGTAGGCTTCGCCGATATCAACCTGGCTGGCGATGGTCGTCAGGTAAGCCGCGTCGAGCCATGCGGGGACGGGCTGCGGTGGTTCGAAGCGCAGCGTGGCTTGATACGGTGCATTGTTCTGCAGGGCATATTCGCCCAGGGTTTCGGTGTGCACGTCGAGCGGGTTGGGCAAGGTCAGCCCGCCGGACTCAAAACTATTGGTAATGGTGATGCGCAGGTTGTCGAGCGCCAGCTTGGCGGCGGATGGCCTCTCGGCAATGATCGCCTCGCGCATGCGTTGCTGGGCGTAGGTGTCGATGGGAGAGATCCGCAACAGCTTCTTGTCACTGTGTTTGTGCAGTTTTCCCAGTGCGTCGATTGCCTGGCTGTAGTGGTCGAGGTCGGTCGCTGAGGCGTCGAACAGCCAGTCGGGTATGGCGCTGTCCAGGCTGACGAGGGTGTTCTTCTCCTCAAGACCAGCCTTTTCGATCAGATCGGCTGAGCTGGGGGCACTGTCCGATTTGCCGGCAGGCCCCTCCTGGGTAATTGCGCGGATGGCATCCAATTGACTTGTGACCAGGGCCCAGGCCATGTGATCGAAGAAGTTGCCTTCTGGCTCATACAACTGCCACACAAGCTTCTGTCCCGGCGCCAGCGTCTTGATGCGTTCCGGCAGCGAAGCACCCAGCTGTGCCAGGCTGTCGAACGTTTTGTACCCGTCTTCGACCGTGTACATCATCAGCAGATCGCGGTCCTGATATCGCCCTTTGAGCACGGCTGCACCAGCCAGCAGCTGGTGGCGTGTGATGCCTTGGGCATCGACCGTATCGACATCGATCAGACACGCACTGATTGCCGAAAGCGCGGGATCATGGCGCTGCCGTTCCTTTTTATCAGGGTCGCGTGCGACGGCCCGAGCCACTTGGCACTGGACATGATCCCAGCCCTTGACCTGTTGCACATCCAGGGTTTTGCGCAAGGCCGCGGACAGCTCAAGCCAATGCACGGCATGTCGACCTTTATGGTTCCAGTACTCCAGTTGGAACTCCCCGAAAGCTACGTAGAGCAGCGGTGCGTGGTCATTCAGGAGCGTGGCAATGGCTTCGATGCTGATATCCAGATGCACCACCGGGTGAGTCAGCGGGTCCATTGTCAGGAAGTGTTCGCCCTCCAGGTAATTGGCCCTGCTGGAAGTGAAAAACTGCCGTATCAGCGTTTTTGTCAGCGACTCGAACCGGGTCGGCATCGGCGCAAGAGAGTCGTCCACCAAGCGCCATTGAGGCGTGCCGATCATCGCTCGATCCGGATCGATATCACGGTCGGGATAGATCGCCTTCAGGGCTTGGCGCAGCAGTTGGGCGGCGACTTCTTCGATCGTCGGGCCGCGACTGATTTGTTGAATGACCTGACTCTTTTTCAGCAGGTTGGGGGCGTCGGTATTCACCAGGGTTTCTGTCATCGTCATGATCCTTTTTGACGTTTGGGGCTCAGGCAAAAAACAGCGAGCTGGCCAGTTGTGGGCTGATCGCACTCCGATAGACCGCGATCATTTGCGCGCTGGTGGCGGTGCGTACGTCAAAGGGGCCGGCCAGCAGACGTTGATCGCTGAACTTGAGATGGGCGGCTGTAAAGGCTTCGCGCGCGGCATCCAGGCTGGCGTAGTGGAAATGCGCATACCACAACGGTTGCCCGCTGCGTCGCTCACGAATTTCGTACTCCTGGAGGAAGTCCTTGCGTGTCCCCTTGAGCCGGCGCCGTTCACCGAGCGCTACGATATCGATTTCATTTTTGCCCTTCAGCCATTCGATCCGCGCGGCGGTGGGCGGCTGGCGTTTAAGCATGTCGACCCGTATCCGGTAGCCCTCGGCATTAAGTCGCTCGCGAGCTTCATCCAGCGCTTTGATGAGGGGCGCAGGGTCGGCGGTGGTGTTGGTTTGCGACGGGGTCCGCTGCAGATTTTTGGCGGCCTCGTGGAGCTGGTCGGCTTTTTGCTGGAACTGCTCCTCGATTTCCACCGGGATACGGCCAGGTTTGTTCGCGCTCGATTCTGTCTGTCGAATGAAGCTATCCACGCCACTCAACAGCATGCGCGCTTGAACCAGTTGCGTGGAGAGATCGGGCAGATTAGCGGCTGGCCGGCGCGATCCAGGGCTCAAGCGCTCCAGCCAGACTCCTGGGGTTTTCTCATGAAAGGTGGCAATCACCGCGCCAGTCAGGGGCGCTTTCACATCCAGCAGCGTTGGCTGGCCTGCCACCTGAGGGCGCATCTCTCCGACCACCGTGCCCTTGAAGCGCGTCTTGATCACTCTTTTTTGTGCCTGCTGTGCGGGCCTGGAAGGGCCGGGTCGGGGTTCGAGCGACAGCTGTTCGCGCAGTAACTGCCCCAAGTAGCCCTCGGTCTCGCTCTGGAACTCATTAATCCGCATCCTCAGGTGCTGGAAGGGTTGCTCCAGCACCTCATCCTTGTGGCTGAGGGCGAAATCCTCGAGCGACTGGTCGATCGTGGCGAACTGCTCAAGCAGAGCGTTGAGACCCTCGAGGCGTTCGTCGATTTTCCAGGCGCCTTTGTCCTGCATCAGTTCCTGCGAGGTCTGAATCACCAGGTCGGTGGAGTCCAGCAGACCGTCGAGTGAGTTCTCCGCTTCAGTGGGCGTGGTGCTGGTGTTCTCCTTCAGGCAGGTCTCACGACCGAGTGATACCTGCAGTGCTTTGAGGGTGCGGGGCTCGTAATTCGGCAGGCGCGCCTGATAAGTGCTTGCAACCTCGGCAGCGGTTTTACCCAACCGACTGAGCTCCTGGAAACGTGAGTGGGCAAACTCGAGTTTGCCGATGGTCTCCTCGCACAGGTCGACCATTTTGCGAAACGTTGCGCGCTCGTCGGGGCTCGACACGGGTTTATCCGCGTCAAGCAACTCCAGTGTCTCGCCCAAGGTCTGGCCGAAGATGGCATTGCGCTGATCCAGCCAAGTCTGGTTGAGAAACAGTTGAGTGCCGAGCATTTCGACCATGGCGGTGCGGTAATTGGGAACCGTGTCGAGCAGGTTCAGTGACTTCAATTGTTCGATGGGGGCTGTGTATTCGTGGGAGCCGTGCTCGAGCTTCTGCAAAAATTGCGATTGCGCGGCCTGCAGTGCCGTGTCGTCGAGGGTGTTTTTCGTGGCGTTATGCGCCTCGGTCAGGTCTATGCGCGCTTGATCGCGCTGACGTTCAAAATCGAGCAATTGCTGTTTGAGTTCGGCAATACGCGCTTTGTTTTGCTGTTGTAAAACCTTGCGGCGGCTCGGCAATCCGCCACCGCGCAAGCGCAGTCGGGTATCGACAAACCAGTTGCCCGTTTTATTGCGGATCAAGCGTGGTCCGCGGCGCGCAGGTTGCTGCCGTGAGTCGATGATCGCGACCTCCCCCGAGTCCTCGACCGAGACCTCGAACCAGCGCTCACCGACCGCTGCGTAGTAGCGTTGCCCGTGTTGATGAAGATGATGATGGATTCCACTGCCATTGGCGGGCGAGGTGAAGGGTTCGGGCGGGGTGATCGAGAACCGCTCCAGGGTTGCGTTCAGGTTCAGCGCGGCGTCAGTGTTGATCGACAGGCGATGTTGGGCCGGATGTTCGCCGATGACATCGGGCTGCTGTACCAGGGTAGGCGTCAGCGCCGGGGCTTTTTCCGTTGTTCCTTTTACAGGTGGCGCGGGTGGCTTTTCCTCAAGCAAGCGGTTCACGGGTTTGCGGCTGCCGGCATGGTGGGCGAGGACCATGGCCAGGGTCAGCAACAGGTCGGTCATCGCGGTTTTCTGGCGCTCGCGGTCACCGGTCTCGCTGGCGTCGAGGGTTTGTTGCACGTCATCGAGTACCTGCCAGATCCAGGCGGCGGTGCCCACGGTGCGTCCAAGAAAAGGCAGCGCCGCATTGAGCAGCATCCAGGACGCGCGCTTGAAGGTGTTCCAGCGATTTTGCGCATTGGACAGCGATTGCCGTTGTGCCATTTCCACCAACGCGTTGACGTTGGATTTATACAGATGGGGCAGATAGCCACCGGCGATGACCTGGGAGCCCAGAGTCAGCGGTCCGCTCAGTTGCAGCGAGCCCAGAGGGTCGGCGAGCAGTTGCGAGAGCGACCAGGCGCTGGGTCGGTCACCGGTGAACACGTAGTTGGTGTAGTTGGCACGCGATGCATCCGGCAACCAGGCCAGCACCGACTGGCGCAGTCCCGGAACGTGCTTGATCGCGTAAATGAGGTTGGCCGGTGTGGGGTATTGGCTCAGCGGCTGATCGAGTAGCGGGCGGTAGAGCAGGCACGGACCCTGGTCCATCTGCCTGGGACCGATCACGAACATATTGGTCACTTCGTCGGTTGAGTCTCCCGGTCGCCAGCCCGGCTTGAAGGCCAGCGGACGAATGACAATTTCCTGGCCATCGACCCAGCGCTTGGCATCCACCACCTGGACCACGGCGGCGACATAGCGATAACCCAGTTCGTCGATCCCGGCCTGCCGGCGAATTTTTTGCTGCAGGGCGCGCAATGGCAATTCGACCCGCAAATGGCTGGTGAACAGGTTCTGGCGCTGCAAGCTCTCCAGCGGGGTGCCGAGCAGCCTGCTTTTGATCAGTTCCGGGTAGACCTGGCCGATGTTGACCTTGGTGATCAATGCTTCCAGGTAGGCCGAGGTCATCCATTGCGGGAGTAACGTGCCGCGGCGGCTGCGCACGGATTTGTTACCCGTGGGCAGGGCAATCAGGTTTTGCAGTGCCAGGTCGACCAGGCTCAAGGTGGTGCGTTCGGGCTCCACCAGCGGTACGAAGCTGCCCCAAACCACCACGCTCTCGACCACCACTTCGATGTCAGTAAGGTCCAGCGTAGAGGCATCGGCATGCTGTTCGATCATGGCCTGGCGCAAGACGTCCTCAGCGTATTTACGAATCGGCTGGATCCCGTCCAGGAAGGACTTTTCGGCGTTTTGCTGCTGTACGGTGGCGAGGTCCATGAGGTGGCGGCTGTAGGCGGTGAGGTCGCCGGATGAGGCGCTGACCAACCATTCCGGCAGCGCTTGTTCGACCTGATTGAAACGCGACGGCGCTTTTTTATCGGTGGGGTCCAGTTGGCTCTGCGTGCGGCTGATGTGGGGTGCCAGGTCCGGAATCGCGGTATTCCTGTCGTCCTTTAGGGCGCCAATTGCGTCGGCCTGCAGGGCGATCAGGTTGCACGCCAGATGGTCGAAATAATTGCCGTCGGGTTCGATCAAGCGCCAGTGCAGGGTCGCGCCGGGCTTGATCCCACCGACGGAGTTCAGCAAGGAATCACCCAACTCCTGCAGTGAGTCGTAGGCCTGGAAACCCAGGGTGATGTTATGCGTCAGGATCAGGGTGCGATTTTCCAGCGAGCCGATCAGCACGGCGACATCGAGGATGTTGCCGTGGGTCGAGACATCCCCGTGCATTGAGTCCAGGTCAATCAGGCAGGCGCGGGAACGGTACGGATCAAGCAAGGTTCGCGCGCTTTTCACCGGGAACAGGTACAGATTGCGCGCCATGGCGGTCTGCTCGCTGTCCCAGCCGGGGTTTGTCTGCAGGTTCCAGAACTCGCTCAACGAGTTGGACAGGGTTTTCCAGCGTGCAACCGAGCTTCGGCTGAACTGGTTCCAGTAGTCGACCTGCTGCTCCTGAAAGGCGACAAACAACAGCGGCGCCAATTCGTTGATCAGGCGTGCGATGGCGTCGATGCTGACGGGTAATTGTGGCGGCACCAGGTCTTCAGGTTGAAGCGTCAGAAAGTTTTCGCCATCCAGATAAACCGCGCTCGTGCCAGTCACACCATGGCGCACCAGGGCATCGGTCAAGGATTCGAAATTATGGGTTCCGGGTAAAAGCTGCGGGCCCTGGACCATCCTGGTCGGTGTCACCACCACTGCCAGGCGCGGATCGATCTTCAAGTGCGGGTAGAGCTTATCCAGAGACGGCTGCAAGGCGCGTGTGGCGACCTCCGTGATCGAGGGGCCTGCAACCAGTTGGGTGAGCAGGGCCTCGCGATCAGGGGCAAGGGTAGGTATGGCTGAGGTGTCAGGGTCGGGCATGGTCACTTCCTGTGTGTGGGAGACGGGCAGCGATGGGGGCTCGTTGCGCGGTCCGTGGCAAGGTAGTGAGAGCGGGCGTGGCGAGGGTGGTAAACAAATATCCAGGATAAAAAAGACCTGCGCAGGCGCAGGTCTCGATCACAGCGTAAGCCTGGCGAGCGTCAGGTGCCGGACTTGATCTTGGTCCAGGCACGAGTCCGTGCGCGTTCGGCATCCCTTGGCAGCGGTTGCAGGGTGTACAGCGTGCTCATGGCGGCGTCGGTGGGGTACAGGTTGGGGTTGTTGCGGATCGCCGGGTCGACCTTGTCCGTGGCGTCCTTGTTCGGATTCGGGTAACCCACGAAGTCGCTGACCGGTGCAATCACTTGGGGTTGCAGCAGGTAGTTGATAAAGGTGTAGGCATCGTCGGGGTTCTTTGCGCCCTTTGGAATGGCCAGCATGTCGAACCAGATCGGCGCGCCTTCCTTGGGTAGACGCATGTCGACGACTACACCATTTTTGGCTTCCTTGGCGCGGTTGGCGGCCTGGGAAAAACTGCCGGAATAGCCGACCGCGACGCAGATGTCACCGTTGGCGATATCGGCCATGTACTTGGACGAATGGAAGTAGGTGACGTAAGGACGGATCTTCATCAGCAGCGCTTCGGCCTGGGCGTAATCCGCAGGCTTTTTGCTGTTGGGGTCCAGGCCCAGGTGTTGCAGGGCCAGCGGCAGGATCTCTGACGGCGAGTCGAGCAAAGCCACGCCGCATTGCTTGAGCTTGCTGATGTTTTCTTCCTTGAAGATCAGATCCCAGCTGTCCACGGGGGCGTTATCGCCGAGGGCCGCCTTGATCCTGGCCGGGTTGAAGCCGATCAGGATGGTGCCGTACATGTAGGGCACGGCGAACTGGTTACCCGGATCGTTGGCTTCGATCAGCTTCATCAACTTGGGGTCGAGGTGGCTCCAGTTCGGCAGCTTGCTGCGATCCAGTGGCTGGAACACCCCCGCATCGATCTGCTTGGCCAGAAACACATTGGAGGGGACCACCACGTCGTAGCCGGAGTTGCCGGTCAACAGCTTGGCTTCCAGGGCTTCGTTGGTGTCGAAGATGTCGTAGATCAGCTTGACTTGGCTGTTCTGCGCCTTGAAGTCCTCCAGGGCCTTGGGGGTGATGTAGTCGAACCAGTTGTAGACGCGCAACGTTCGTTCTTCGGCGTGGGCCGCCACGCTGAGCAGCGAGGCGCACAGGGCTGGCAGGATGAAGCGCTTGAGACTGTTCATGCGGGTGCACCCTCGTTAAGCGTTTTCGAAACCCTGTAGAACGTTCACGGCGTTGATGCCGATTTCTTCTACCGCGTAGCCACCTTCCATGACGAACAGGGTCGGCTTGCCGAGGCCGGCAATGCGCTTGCCCATGGCCAGGTAGTCCGGGCTGTCGAGTTTGAATTGCGAGATCGGGTCGTCCTTGAAGGTGTCCACGCCGAGGGAGACGACAATGATGTCGGCGCCGTAGTTGTCGATCTCTGCACAGGCCTGTTCCAGGGCTGCACTCCAGGTCTCCCAGCCACTGCCCGCAGCCAATGGATAGTTGAAATTGAAGCCTTCGCCGGCGCCTTCGCCGAGTTCGTCGTCGTAGCCCAGGAAGAACGGAAATTCGGCTTCCGGATGACCATGAATCGAGGTGAACAGCACGTCGCTGCGCTCATAGAAAATCGATTGAGTGCCGTTGCCGTGGTGATAGTCGACGTCGAGGATCGCGACCTTTTTGTGCCCCTGATCGAGGAAGGCCTGGGCGGCAATCGCGGCGTTGTTGAGGTAGCAATAGCCACCCATCAAGTCACCGGCGGCGTGGTGTCCCGGCGGACGGCACAGGGCGAAGGCGCTGTGGGCGCCGCGCTGAATTTCAGCCTGTGCGGTAAGCGCCACTTGCGCTGCGCTGTAGGCCGCTTGCCAGGTGCCGGCGGTAATCGGTGCACCGCCGTCGAAGCTGTAATAGCCGAGTTGGCCATGCAGGCTGGTAGGTTTGACCTGACGCAGGGTGCGGGCCGGCCATGTGTAGGGCAGCAGATCACCGTCGGTATTGAACTCGGTCCAGCGCGCCCAGGCGCCTTTGAAGAACTCCAGATAGTCGTGGCTGTGGATCCGCGCAATCGGCTCAAGGCCGAAGTCCTTGGGGGCTTCGACGGGGCCGAGGTTCTGGTTCTGCACCCGGGCCAGCACGTGGTCGGCGCGCGAAGGCATTTCGAAACAGGGCTTGAGTTGGCCGTCGATCAGTTCACAGCGACCGTGGTGCAAATGGTGGTCGTCCGAGTAGATGGTCAGCATGTTGTTGTTCTCCGCAGGGCTGATTCGGTTAGCCACAGTTTTGCCCGGTGCGGGATTTGGGAGAACGGCAGGAAAGGCCAAAAGGGGATCGATACGGCCAATAAAAATGACCGAAATTCGCCCCTGGCCGGCAGGGGTTTACTCCTCAGCGCAACCCCAACGGCCGAAATTGACTGGGTGCAACCCCGCTCCAGCGCACGAATGCGTGACGAAAACTGGCGGTTTCGCTGAAGCCCAGGGCCTCGGCGATCTGGTAGATCGGCAGCTGATCCTCGCAGAGCATTTGCTTGGCCTGCTCGAAGCGCAACTCGTCGAGCAGTTCCTGATAACTGCAGCCAAGGTCCTTGAGGTGGCGACGCAGCGTGCGGGCCGAACAGTTCATTTGTTCGGCGAGGCCTTCGAGCCCCGGTGCCGCGTTCAACTGGGCGCTGAGTAACTGGCGGATGCGTCCCAGCCACGCCTGGCGCCCGGTGAACTCGACGTTCTGCTTGCGACAGCGTTCGGCCATGGCCTGGTGGGTAATGACGTCGGCCAGTGGCAGAGGCTGGTCGAGCCAGCGCTTGTCGAAGGCGAAGGCGTTGTCCCGCGCGCCGAAATGTCGCGGGCAATTGAAGTGTTGAGCGTAGGTGGTTTCGTAATCGGGTGCAGGATGCTCGAAGCGGGCACTGAGCAAGGGCAGTGGGTGCCCGAGCAGGTCGTCGCAGGTGACGCGTAACGACACCAGGCAGAACTCGGCGTTGAACACGGCCATCGCCGGACTCTCGCGGTAATCGGCGGCGACCAGCCACACCTGTTCGCCATCGTCCTCCAGGCTCAGCTCGAAAAGTGTTCCCAACAGCGCCGGATAGCGAATTGCCAGGCGCAAGGCGTCACCGAAGGTGGCACAGGTGAGCAGGGCGTAACCGAGCATGCCATAGCAGGAAACGTGCATACGCCGCCCCAGCTCCAGGCCGATGTCGTGCTTGAGGGCGACGGCATTGGCGCATACCTGCATCTCCTGGTTGGTGGTGATGCGTGTATCGGCACGGCTCAGGTCCGCCGGGCTAATCCCGCTGCCGGCCAGCAGTGCTTCGCTGGACAGGCCGTCGGCCCGGAAGGCGTCGAGCACCAGCGAAACCGCGTTAAGCGTAGTGAGGTGGGAGTGCAGCATGGAGGGTTCCCGTCGAGGTTTGCTGGGAGAAGAGCAAGTAGCGTGCCGTGATCCGCCACGCCTGCGTGCTCAAGCACTCCGAAAACACTCGCCGGGCCAGATCAAGGCCGATCACGCTGCGCTAATCGCCCAGCTTTCGGGCATTTCAGCTTAACTCGCCACACAGGTCCAGTTCGGCCAGGCGACGCACCTCATCACTCGCCAGTCCAGCGCCGAGCAATGCATGCAGCTTGCCGAATGCCGCCTCACGGGTCATGCCGCCACCCGACAGTACGCCAACGCCACGCAAACGGCTGCCGGCTTCGTAGATATCCAGTTCGACGCCGCCCTCGTGACACTGAGTAATCGCCACTACCACCACGCCAAGCGCACGGGCTCGCTCAAGGCTGGCCAGGAACTGCGGGTTGTCACTCGGTCCGGTACCGCTGCCGAAACACTCCAGCACCAGGCCCTGGATACCGCTGTCGAGCATGCCGTCGAGTTGTTCGGCACCGATGCCGGGGAATAGCGGCAGTACGCCGACCCGGGCCAGTTGTTTGGGCTGCTGATACTGCAAGGCTTGCGGGATCGATGCGGCCTTCATACCGCCACCCTGGCGTTGCAGGCGGGCGAAGGGATGGCGACCGAAACTGCGGATTTTCGCGCAACGCGTCGGGTCCAGCAGTTCGCCATGGAAGTACAGGTGCACCCCTGGCGCCAGACCCTGACCAAGGGCAGCCAGCGCACCGCCGAGGTTTTCCCAGGCATCGCTGTCGGTGACCCCGGCGGGCAGCATCGAACCGGTAAACACCACGCGGGCCTGCAGGCCCAGCAGTTGGAAGCTCATGGCCGCGGCGCTGTAGGCCAGGGTATCGGTGCCATGCAGAATGAGCACACTGTCACAGCCATCGACGTCGACCGCCTCAACCACCGCCTCACGCAAACGCTGCCAGTAGTCGGGCGTCATGTTGGCGCTGTCGATCAGCGGGTTCATCTCGCGAAAACGCCACTGCGGCACCACAAGTTGCGGCTGGCTGTGCAGGTAGTCGCGCATCCGCGCCTCGAAGCCGGAGGCCGGTGCGAGGCCATTGGCGCTGGCTTGCATGCCGATGGTGCCACCGGTGTAGAGCACCATGATGTGCTGGGCGGCGGGGTAGGTTGCAGGGGTCATGTGAGGTCTCCTGAAGGGATGACGGCGTGCGACCGAGCATGACGCCGGTCGCACGATGTGTCACGTCGGGCGCAGGGGGTGCGCCCGTTTTTTACCGGTCAGCGTTGCGCTGCGGTGACGCCGTCAATGGCGGTATCAGTCTTGGTCGCTACGGCAGGCGGGTTGGCCGGCCAGGCTTGCAGATCCAGGTCCAGATCGGAGAACTTGCTCGAGTCGAAGACTGGCGTCTTGATGCCGGCCGCGCGTTGGTCGTCGTAGTCACGCAGGATGCGCATGCCGATCTTGAACAGCAGGAACAGCGCGATCAGGTTGACGAATGCGAGCATGGTCATGGTGATGTCGGCAAAGGCGAACACGGTGCCGAGGTTTTCGATGGCGCCCCAGAAAATCAACACCAGTACCAGTGCGCGGTAGCCGATAAGGGCCTTGCGGTTGTCACCGATCAGGTAGCGCAGGTTGCTCTCGCCCAGGTAGTAGTTGTAGAGAATCGAGGTGAACACAAACAGCGCCAGCGCCACCGAGATGAACATCCGGCCCCATTCGCCGACGACGGCCGCCAGGGAGTTCTGGGTCAGGGCGATGCCGTCACCTTCGAAGCCCGGGGTATAGAAGCCCGACAGCAGGATCAGCAGTGCGGTGCAGGTGCAGATGATGAAGGTGTCGAGGAACACGCTGAACGCTTGCACCACGCCTTGCGCGACCGGGTGCTCGACCGAGGCTACAGCAGCGACGTTGGGCGCACTGCCCAGGCCGGCTTCGTTGGCGAATACGCCACGCTTCACGCCCATGATGATGGCGCTGCCCACCAGGCCACCGAAGGCCTGGTCCAGGCCGAAGGCGCTCTTGACGATGGTCATCAGCATGCCCGGCACTTGGTCGAACTGCAGCACGATCACGTAGATGGTCACGGCGATGTAAACCAGGGTCTTGACCGGCACCAGCAGGTCGGCAATCGCGGCAATCCGCTTGATCCCGCCGATGAACACCAGGCCCAGCAGCACTGCCAGGGCGAGACCGGTGTAGGTGGTGTCGAGACCGAAGGCGTTGTTCAGCGAGTGGGTCACGGCGTGGGCTTGCAGGCCATTGAAGGCAAAACCGAAGGTGATCAGCAGCAGGAACGCCATGATCATCCCCAGCCAGCGTTTTTTCAGGCCGTGCTCGATGTAGTAGGACGGGCCGCCACGGTACTGACCTTCGGAATCGCAGCGCTTGTAGAGCTGACCGAGGGAGCACTCGAAGAAGCTGCTGGACATGCCGACCAGTGCGGTCATCCACATCCAGAACACGGCGCCCGGGCCGCCCAGGGTTACGGCAATGCCAACCCCGGCGATGTTGCCGGCACCGACGCGCCCGGCGAGGCTGAGCATCAGCGCCTGGAATGAGCTGAGTTGGCCGGCGCTGCTGCGCAGACTGTCACGGAACACCGCGAACATGTGGAAGAAGTGACGCAGTTGAACGAAACGCGAGCGGATCGTGAAGTAACCACCGAGCCCGACAATGAGCACGATCAGTACTTTCCCTGAGAGGAAGTCGTTAATGACTTCGAGCATGGATTATTCCTCGCTGTTTTTTGTGTAGGCAGATGCTGACCTGGTGGACACATCTTGTTACGTCTGTGGGCGCACGGCTCAACAGGCGGTTCGATGTTCGTCCCGGGTTCATATCGCGGGTTTGTTATTAGTTCGGGTTTCGCATGAGTTGGGGTCTCGCTACCGACGACCGCTCATGCGAAGAGGGGCGGCACTATACCGATGCTTTCCTGTGGGAGCGAGCCTGCTCGCGTTTACGGTAGAACTTTCAATGCAGGTGGCGATTGACTGGACGCTCTCGCGAGCAGGCTCGCTCCCACAGGTTCTACATTTCTTCAGGTTAAAAAAAGGGCCTGGAGATTCATCTCCAGGCCCTCAAAAGGTGAGAGGTGTCTAGTCCCTCGACCTGGTGAGCGGTGCTACAGCATCAGGCCTTCAAAGGCACCAGACGCGGGGCAATCATATTTTCCGGACGCAGGATGTCGGCGAGCATGGCATCGTCGAGCAGGCCTTCTTCACGTACCAGTTCCAGCACGCCACGGCCGGTTTCCAGCGCGATACGGGCGATGCGGGTGGCGTTTTTGTAGCCGATGTACGGGTTCAGTGCGGTGACCAGGCCGATCGAGTGTTCGACCAGTTCGCGGCAGCGGGCTTCGTTGGCGGTGATGCCGACGATGCAGTGCTCGCGCAGCATGTCCATGGCGCGTTGCAGCAGGCGGATCGAGTCGAGGATCTTGAAGGCGATCAGCGGCTCCATCACGTTCAGTTGCAACTGGCCGCCTTCGGCCGCCATGGTCAGGGCCAGGTCGTTACCGATCACCTGGAACGCTACCTGGTTGACGGCCTCCGGGATTACCGGGTTGACCTTGCCAGGCATGATCGAGCTGCCTGGCTGACGCGCTGGCAGGTTGATCTCGTTGATGCCGGTACGCGGGCCGCTGGACAGCAGGCGCAGGTCGTTGCAGATCTTCGACAGCTTGACCGCGGTGCGCTTGAGCATGCCGGAGAACAGCACGAAGGCGCCCATGTCGGAAGTGGCTTCGATCAGGTCGGCGGCTGGAACCAGCGGTTGACCGCTGATTAATGCCAGACGCTCTACGGCCAGGGCCTGGTAGCGTGGGTCGGCGTTGATGCCGGTGCCGATCGCGGTGCCACCCAGGTTCACTTCAGTCAATAGTTCTGGCGCCAGGGTTTTCAGGCGTGCCAGGTCTTCGCCCATGGTGGTGGCGAACGCACGGAATTCCTGACCCAGGGTCATCGGCACGGCGTCTTGCAGTTGGGTACGACCCATCTTCAGGACGTGGTTGAATTCTTCACCCTTGGCCGCGAACGCCTGAATCAGGCTGTCGAGGCTGGCGAGCAGGGCGTCGTGACCCAGCAGCAGGCCCAGACGAATGGCCGTTGGGTAGGCGTCGTTGGTCGACTGCGCCATGTTCACGTCGTCGTTCGGGTGCAGGTACTGGTACTCGCCTTTCTGGTGGCCCATGGCTTCCAGCGCGATGTTGGCGATCACTTCGTTGGCATTCATGTTGGTCGAAGTGCCAGCGCCGCCTTGAATCATGTCCACCACGAACTCTTCGTGGAAATCGCCGCGGATCAAACGTGCACAGGCTTCGCTGATGGCAGCGTGCTTGGCTTCGGTCAGGTGACCCAGCTCACGGTTGGCGTCAGCAGCGGCCTGTTTGACCATGGCCAGACCGACAACCAGTTTTGGGTAATGCGAAATCGGAACGCCCGAGAGGCGGAAGTTATTCACCGCTCGCAGGGTCTGGATGCCGTAATACGCTTGAGCAGGGACTTCGAGAGTGCCAAGCAGGTCGTTTTCTGTGCGGAATGATGCAGCGGAGGACATGATAGAAATCATCTCAATATGGACCCGGTCTGTGCCGGAACGCTGTGAATGCTAGGCTTGTGGAGAATTTTGAGCCAATGCTGTTAAACACTAGCCTATGCACATTCGGCATAATGCCGATGTGACGCCGTGTACACGGCGAGCGTGTGACCTAATTTGGTGCGTGTCCGGGAGGATGTGATGAATCTGGAAAGCAAATGGCTGGAGGACTTCAGTGCCCTGGCCGCGACCCGCAGCTTTTCCCAAGCGGCCGAGCGGCGCTTCGTGACGCAGCCGGCATTCAGCCGGCGCATTCGCAGCCTGGAAGCGGCGCTGGGGCTGACACTGGTCAACCGCTCGCGCACACCCATCGAACTGACGGCGGCCGGACAGCTGTTTCTGGTGACCGCGCGGACGGTGGTCGAACAGTTGGGTGAAGTGTTGCGCCACCTGCATCACCTCGAAGGTGGGCAGGGTGAAGTGATGCAGGTCGCGGCAGCGCATTCCTTGGCGCTGGGGTTTTTCCCACGCTGGATTGCGCAATTGCGCAACGAAGGCCTGAATATCGCTACGCGGCTGGTGGCCACCAACGTTGGCGATGCCGTGCATGCTTTGCGCGAGGGCGGCTGCGATCTGATGCTGGCCTTTTACGATCCTGATGCGGCAATGCAGATGGATTCGGAAATTTTTCCTTCGCTGCACCTTGGTCAGACCGAAATGCTCCCGGTATGTGCAGCCGATGCCGACGGCAAACCTTTGTTTGACCTCGAAGGCGAAGCCAGCGTGCCGTTGTTGGCGTATAGCGCCGGGGCTTTTCTCGGACGCTCGGTCAACATGTTGCTGCGCCAGCGGGCGCTGCGCTTTACCACGGTGTATGAAACGGCAATGGCCGACAGCCTCAAAAGCATGGCCCTGGAAGGGCTGGGTATCGCCTGGGTGCCGCAGTTGAGCGTGCGCGCCGAACTGGCGCGTGGTGAGCTGGTGGTTTGCGGTGGGGCGCAATGGCATGTGCCGCTGGAGATTCGCTTGTATCGCTGCGCGTTGGTGCGCAAGGCTAACGTGCGATTGCTTTGGCGCAAGTTGGAGGGTGGGGCGGCAAGCACGAATCAATAGGGTCAGGCAGGCAGAGCCGTTGCTCGAACGGCTCTGTGGATATTAGGTTGAGCGGTCAAGCTTTGTTAGCCAGATGATTTTTGATGTTTAGTCGATTGGCTGAGCTGAAATGATAAATGTTGGATCTGAGCGGGTGGGGCTGTGGTGTCATGTAGGTTTCACCCCACCAGCCATCATATTGGACTTCGAAGTCTTCATGCTTTGCACCCAGCAAGTGGCCGACTTCATGGGCAGGTATCAAGTAATTGGTTAATGATGCGATGGCAAAGCTGCCTGCATTCGTCACTCGATCAATTAGTGCGATACCACTTAGTTTTTCATTGATTGGCTCATTGGTCACCAAAACAACCTTGGTTAATGGGTTTGTAACGAATCCTTCTTTTCTAGCCTCATCCAGGTATTTGACGCCTTCTTTTCCCCATCTGATTAATACTTTTAGACCATCCTCATTTTTGTAGTCAAAGCTGCTATACGGTTTGCCGCTGCCGAAGATAATGTGAACGTCACGTTCAATAAAACTTTCCAGTTCGGTTTTCAGGTGGAGAAAGTAGTCCTGGTAAATGGTTGTTCTTTTAGAGGATGGCACATCATCATGGATGACGACGAAGATGGTAATGCTGTTTTTCCTTGGCGTTTCGCTGCTCATACCGTAATCCTTTACGTATGGGTGTCTAAAATTAAATCAAGATTTAACGGTTCTGCATTTTGGGTTTACGCAACGTACTTTAGGCTCTATCGAATCGGTTGAGGTAGTTGCGAATGGTTTCTACATTTTTATCGCTGAAAATGAATACCTGCTTGCCTTTATCCGCAGTCATGAATGATCTGGAAGAATCAGTCCCCGTGTAAGTTTAATTTCGATAAGCACTGTCTTCATGGCGGGCGTCCAGCATGTGCCCGATTTCGTGGGATACCGTTATCTTCAACTCTGTCGAGGCGTTACTAAGCAAACCAGGGTATTGATTCTGTCGCGGGTCAATAACAGATACTTGTGAAGGGCGTCATTGTCATAATCATCGGATTTTTCATTCAGGCCTCGGCAAAATTCTTGATTTTCAAGTCAATAAAATTGCTGTGCGGGGCCATGTGACAGATGGTCATCGCAGGGGCTGTTTATCGGCAGTATTGCGGTATACTGCGCGGCCTTCGGCCGGCATGTCTGGCCAAAATTCGTACAATCAAGCCACGCATTCTGCGTGGCTTGTTGTTTTTTGACGCGCCTGCGGGCGCCCAGAGAGAAGAGGCGCGACGATGAGTGCACTGGTTGGCGTGATCATGGGCTCCAAGTCCGATTGGTCCACCCTTAGCCACACCGCCGATATGCTGGAAAAGCTCGGCATTCCCTACGAGGTTAAAGTGGTCTCCGCCCACCGCACCCCGGACCTGCTGTTCCAGTACGCTGAAGAAGCCGAGGCGCGTGGCATCGAGGTGATCATCGCGGGTGCCGGTGGCGCGGCGCACTTGCCGGGCATGTGTGCGGCCAAGACTCATTTGCCGGTACTGGGCGTGCCCGTGCAATCGGCTATGTTGTCGGGTGTCGACTCGCTGCTCTCCATCGTGCAGATGCCTGCGGGTATTCCGGTCGCTACACTGGCAATCGGCAAGGCCGGCGCGATCAACGCAGCCCTGCTGTCGGCGAGTATCCTTGGCGCCAAGCACCCGCAGTTCCACGCGGTGCTGAAAACCTTCCGTGCTGAGCAAACAGACAGCGTCCTGGAAAATCCAGACCCACGCATCGCCTGAGGTTGTTGACGATGAAGATCGGTGTAATCGGTGGCGGCCAGTTGGGTCGCATGCTGGCCTTGGCGGGCACTCCGCTGGGGATGAACTTTGCTTTCCTCGATCCGGCGCCGGATGCCTGTGCCGCGGCACTGGGTGAGCACTTGCGCGCCGATTACGGCGATCAGGATCACTTGCGTCAATTGGCCGACGAAGTCGACCTGGTGACCTTCGAGTTCGAAAGCGTTCCGGCGGAAACCGTAGCCTTCCTGTCGCAGTTCGTCCCGGTCTATCCGAGTGCCGAAGCGCTGCGCATTGCTCGTGATCGTTGGTTCGAGAAGAGCATGTTCAAGGACCTGGGGATCCCGACCCCGGCGTTCGCCGATATCCAGTCGCAAGCCGACCTTGACGCCGCAGTCAGTGCCATTGGCCTGCCAGCCGTCCTCAAGACCCGCACCCTGGGTTACGACGGCAAGGGCCAGAAAGTCCTGCGCACGGCTGACGATGTGGTAGGTACCTTCGCCGAGCTGGGCAGCGTGGCGTGCCTGCTGGAAGGCTTCGTGCCCTTTACCGGTGAAGTGTCGTTGATCGCCGTGCGCGCCCGCGATGGCGAAACTCGCTTCTACCCGCTGGTGCACAACACCCACGACAGCGGCATTCTCAAGCTGTCCGTGGCCAGCACCGAGCATCCATTGCAAGCCCTGGCGGAGGATTACTCCAGCCGTGTGCTCAAGCAGCTGGATTATGTCGGCGTGATGGCCTTCGAGTTCTTTGAAGTCGACGGCGGCCTCAAGGCCAACGAAATCGCCCCGCGTGTACACAATTCCGGGCACTGGACAACCGAAGGCGCCGAGTGCAGCCAATTCGAAAACCACTTGCGTGCCGTTGCCGGCCTGCCACTGGGTTCGACGGCCAAGGTCGGTGAGAGCGCCATGCTCAACTTCATCGGCGTGGTGCCGCCGGTGGAGCAGGTCATCGCCATCGAAGATTGCCACCTGCATCACTATGGCAAGGCCTTCAAGGTCGGGCGCAAGGTCGGTCACGCCAACCTGCGCTGCGCCGACAAGGCCACGCTGGAGCGGCAGATCCTCAAGGTCGAAGCGCTCATCGCCGAGCAATAAGGCTATGGTCCGCCGGGAACCTTCGGGTCCCGGCGTTCTCTGATGGCAGGATGCCAAAGTCTGTCTAGGCTGTGGCATAGCTACTTCACTCAGAGGGAAACGCCATGGGAATTATCGGAACCATCTTCATCGGACTGATCGTGGGCCTGCTGGCTCGTTTCCTGAAACCGGGTGACGACAGCATGGGCTGGATCATGACGATTCTGCTCGGTATCGGTGGTTCGCTGGCCGCCACCTACGGCGGTCAGGCACTGGGTATCTACCAGGCGGGTCAAGGCGCCGGCTTCATCGGTGCGCTGGTGGGCGCCGTGGTCTTGCTGGTGATCTACGGTATGGTCAAAAAGAACTGATTCAAGCGACCAAGCCCTCTGCGCGATTGACGCGCAGAGGGCTAGAATGCCCGGCGTCTTATAGTCCCTTCCTGCCGAGCACCTTCATGCGCCGTCTTCTGTTAACTCTTATCTTGCTGGGCTCTGGCCTGGCTCACGCTGGCGACCTGCCGGAAACCGATTGGCTGGAACTGATGCCCAAGTCGGACCAGAAGGCGCTGGAAGCCATGCCGGAAATCGACCACAACTCTCCGGAAGCCAACGGCACCTTTACTGACAAGGGTGGCCTGAAGCAGAGCAAAGGCTTGCCGGCGGTGATGTATTCGACCAAGACCGTCGCCGCGATGAACGGCAAACACATACGCATCGGTGGTTACCCGGTGCCGCTGGAAACCGATGGCAAGGGCCGCAGCACCCTGTTCTTCCTGGTTCCATACCCGGGCGCCTGTATCCACGTGCCGCCACCTCCGCCGAACCAACTGGTGCTGGTGCGCTATCCGAAGGGTTTGAAGCTGGACGATATCTACACGCCGTTGTGGGTGACTGGCACGCTGAAGGTCGAGACGGTCAACAATGACCTGGCCGACGCCGCCTACGCGCTGGATGCGGCGCAGGTGCGGGTCGTGCAGGAGTCGGATCTGTAGCAGGGAGCCCGAAGGCTCAGAGCGGCTTGCTGGCGATGCTCACGCCCAAGGTATGGCTGGCACCCGCTGCCAGTTGGACGATGTCGTCCATCACGTTCGCGGTTTCGATGCACAGCATGCGTTGCCAGCCATCATTGGCCATGTCGCTGAACGCTGCCGCGCGGTCGATCCAGGGGTTCCAGATGACGGCACTGCGCGAACCGCTGGCGGTCAGCTCGATGCGTCGTTCCCAGGTTGGGTCGACGATGCTCAATTTGGCAGGCGTATTGAGGTAGATCCGGTCGGTTTCGCCGGTGACGTGCAGGTCGCCTTGTTGTTTGGCGATGTTCCAATCATCCAGGGTTTCGATGTAGCTCAACCCGTCTACACCTTCAACCTGCACGTTGCGCACATCGCTGACCGCGAAATAGCTGTGCAACGCCTGGCTGATGCTGACGCTGTCGGTGCCGCGGTTGTGGCTGGTCAGGTGAATGTGCAGTTGTTCGTCGAGCCGAATGCTCAGGCGCAGATCAACCTGATGCGGCCAACCTGGCAGGCCGTTTTCCGGCACCGGCAGGATGAACTCGACATTCAGGCCGCCGTCGGTGGTGCCGATCTCGCCCAACTCCCAATCCAGCGCCCGCACCAGCCCGTGAGCAGGGGCGGGTTCGTTGCTGACACGCATCGCCTGGACGCTGGCCGGGTTGCGCTGGAGATTGCCAAACCAGGGCCAGCACACCGGCACGCCGGCGCGAATGCTTTTACCGGTCTTGAACACCGCTTCATCGTTGAGCCAGATCACTGGCGGCTGCCCATCCAGTTGATAGCTGAGGATGTGCGCGCCTTGCTGGGCGACCAGCAGTTCGGCCTGGCCGTGGCGAATCCGCCAGCAGTTCAGTTGATCCAGTTTGACGGTTTCGACGACGGGCGTGCTCATGGGGCAACTCTCGATCAGTAACAGGGACGATATCAGGCGCGCGGTGGCAGCGAACGGGTGCGGCCACTGCCATCGATGGCGACGAAGACGAAAGCCGCTTCCGTGACTTTGCGCCACTCGCTGGACAGCGGATCGTCGCTCCAGACCTCGACCAGCATCTTGATCGAGGTACGACCAATTTCCTGGGCCTGGGTGTAGAACGACAACTGGGCGCCAACGGCTACCGGGACCAGGAAGGCCATGCGGTCGATCGCTACCGTGGCAACGCGGCCACCGGCGATCTTGCTGGCCATGGCGGTGCCGGCCAGATCCATCTGGGACACCAGCCAGCCGCCGAAAATATCGCCAAAGCCGTTGGTTTCGCGAGGAAGCGCAGTGATTTGCAGGGCCAGATCGCCTTGCGGGATCGGATCGTCTTGTTCGAGTTCTATCATGCCGGGGGTGCCTCTTACCCGTGACTCTCATTGGTATTTCAGGTGAATAGCCGTCTTTCGAAAAACGATTCAGCCCGAACACACTGCGTTCGTCGTGTTTTCCATAAGGCGTGCTAAAGGGAAACTCTGCGAAATCGACTGGTTGCACCAGCAGCGTCTTCGCACAGCAACCCTTGCAGCATATTGCAGGCTGCGAGTATATCGAGCGGTAGACCGCGCGACGACCGTCCGGTTCTCATTTTGCCTGTCAAATACGCGCATCCTGTGCTTTTTCAAACAATTTGTTATCGTGCCAAACCTGCCCAAGCTCCAGCCAGCGTTGTTGGGGTTGCAGATCCGACTATAAGAGAAGCCCTTGCCATGACCACAGCGCCATCGAGCATAGCGTCACCCGCGCAGCCCGCACGACCCTTGACCCGCAATGACTACAAGACTCTGTCGCTGTCCGCCCTGGGCGGTGCGCTGGAGTTCTACGACTTTATTATCTTCGTGTTCTTCGCCACGGTGGTCGGCAAGCTGTTCTTCCCGGCCGACATGCCCGAGTGGCTGCGGCTGATGCAGACCTTCGGCATCTTCGCTGCCGGCTACCTCGCGCGACCGTTGGGCGGCATCGTCATGGCGCACTTCGGCGACCTGCTGGGACGCAAGAAAATGTTCACCCTGAGCATTTTCATGATGGCCGTGCCGACGTTGATCATGGGTCTGCTGCCGACTTACGCGCAGATCGGCATGTGGGCACCGATCCTGCTGCTGCTGATGCGGGTGATCCAAGGTGCTGCCATCGGCGGTGAAGTGCCGGGCGCCTGGGTATTCGTGTCCGAGCACGTCCCGCAGCGACATATTGGCTATGCCTGCGGCACATTGACCTCCGGGCTGACCGCCGGGATTCTCCTGGGCTCGCTGGTCGCCACCGCGATCAACAGCATCTATACCCCGGAGCAGGTGTCCGACTACGCTTGGCGGATCCCGTTCCTGCTGGGTGGCGTGTTTGGCCTGTTCTCGGTCTACCTGCGCCGCTGGCTGCACGAAACCCCGGTATTCGCCGAACTGCAACAGCGCAAGGCCCTGGCCGAAGAAGTGCCGCTGCGTGCGGTGCTGCGTGACCATCGCGGGGCGATTGCGATCTCGATGCTGCTGACCTGGCTACTGTCGGCCGGGATCATCGTGGTTATCCTGATGACCCCGACCGTGCTGCAGACCGTCTACCACTTCCCGGCCACCACCGCGTTGCAGGCCAACAGCCTGGCGATCGTGTTCCTCAGCCTGGGTTGCGTGATCTCCGGTGCACTGGCTGACCGCTTTGGTGCCGGTCGGGTGTTCGTGGTCGGCAGCGCCTTGTTGCTGCTGAGCTCGTGGACCTTCTATCACAGCCTGTTCAATCATCCGGACTGGCTGTTCCCGATGTATTCGCTGACCGGCCTGCTGGTCGGCACGATCGGTGCCGTGCCTTATGTCATGGTCAAGGCCTTCCCGGCGGTGGTGCGTTTCAGCGGCCTGTCGTTCTCCTACAACCTGGCGTACGCAATCTTCGGTGGCCTGACGCCAATGGTCGTGACCCTGTTGCTCAAGGAAAGCCAGATGGGCCCGGCCTACTATGTCGCGATCATTTGCGGCGTGGGCATCGTCGTCGGTGGCTACCTGTGGAAAAAGGGCCGTTGAGGCGCTGAAAACCGCAGTTCCAGCCTGTCTCTCTATGAAGGCCAGCATTCTTCGCGGATGCTGGCCTTTCATCTAATTGTCACAATCCAGTCATAGAGTGTTCATACGACCTGCCGATACTTGGCCCCGACTCAAGTCCCCCCTATTTCCTGGAGTAAGGCATGAAACTGAAGCGTTTGATGGCGGCAATGACCTTTGTCGCTGCTGGCGTCGCGACTGCCAACGCAGTGGCCGCTGTTGACCCTGCTATCCCGAGCTACACCAAGACCACTGGTGTGTCGGGCAACTTGTCCAGCGTCGGTTCCGATACCCTGGCCAACCTCATGACCCTGTGGGCTGAGAACTACAAAAAAGAATACCCGAACGTAAATATCCAGATTCAGGCTGCCGGTTCTTCCACCGCGCCACCTGCGTTGACTGAAGGCACCGCTAACCTGGGCCCGATGAGCCGCAAGATGAAGGACAACGAACTGCAGGCATTCGAAACCAAATACGGCTACAAGCCAACCGCCATTCCAGTGGCTGTCGATGCCCTGGCGGTGTTCGTGCACAAAGACAACCCGATCAAGCACCTGACCATGGAACAGGTTGACGCGGTGTTCTCGTCGACTCGTCTGTGCGGTGGCAAGGCTGACGTGAAAACCTGGGGCGACTTGGGTGTGACCGGCGACCTGGCCAACAAGCCAGTGCAATTGTTCGGCCGTAACTCGGTATCCGGCACCTACGGCTACTTCAAGGAAGAAGCCCTGTGCAAAGGCGACTTCAAGCCGAACGTCAACGAACAGCCTGGCTCGGCTTCGGTCGTGCAATCGATCAGCTCTTCGCTGAACGGCATCGGCTACTCGGGCATCGGCTACAAGACCGCCAGCGTGAAGACCGTGGCCCTGGCCAAGAAAGGCAGCACCGACTTCATCGAAGACACCGAAGAAAACGCCCTGAACGGCAAATACCCGCTGTCACGTTTCCTCTACGTCTACGTCAACAAAGCCCCGAACAAGCCTCTGGCCCCGCTGGAAGCCGAGTTCGTGAAGCTGGTTCTGTCCAAACAGGGTCAGGAAGTCGTGGTGAAAGACGGCTACATCCCGCTGCCGGCCAAGGTAGCTGCAAAAGCACTGGCTGACCTGGGTCTGTCGGAAGGCGGCGAAAACGTCGCAAAGAAGTAATAAATTGAGCCCGGGCTCGCTCCGGACTCTGTAGGAGCCAGCTTGCTGGCGAATGCATCAACGCGGATCACCTGTCCGACCGCGTTGCCCGCATCGCCAGCCAGCCCAGGCGAAAGCCCGCTCCTACCGACAAATTCCTTACCCACTGCCAGTCCCCACTGGCGGTGGCTTTGTTGCGTCACTTGATTGTCATCTTTCTGTCATACAGGATCGCTAGGGTGTGCGCATGAATGATCTGGCCAATTCCCCAATGACTACGACTTCCCCTCCCAAGCGAATTGACTTCAATACGCCTGAATTGCAACGCAAGCGTCGTCTGCGGGCGCTCAAGGACCGGCTGACCCGCTGGTACGTGCTGATCGGCGGCCTCGCCGTGCTTGGCGCGATCACCCTGATCTTCTTCTTTCTCGCCTACGTTGTTGCCCCGCTGTTCCAGGGTGCCGAGCTGACCGCCAAGGACAAGCTCACGCCGGCCTGGATGCAGGACGCCGGCAAACCGCTGATGATCGCCCTTGAAGAGCAGAACCAGGTCGCGATGCGGGTTTCCGACAAGGGCCAGGCACTGTTTTTTGACCTCGACAGTGGCGCCGAGCTGCGTCGTGTCGATCTGCCAATTCCGGCAGGCACCCGCGTAACCTCGATCAGCAAAGACCAGCCGGGCACTCCGCTGGTGATCGTCGGCCTGTCCAATGGTCAGGCCCTGGTGTTCCGCCACACCTATAAAGTCAGCTACCCGGACGGCAAGAAAACCATTTCGCCGGCCATCGAGTACCCCTACGGCGAAGCGCCGATTGACCTGGACGAGGAGGGCGACCCGCTGGAGCACGTCAGCCTGAATGCCAGCGACTCGACGCTGATGGTCGCCGGCTCCAATGGTGCTCACCTGCATGTGCTGGCGCTGACCAAAGAAGAAAACATGATGACCGGTGAAGTCACCAGTGATCAGCAGCGCATCGACCTGCCGCAGATGACCGAGCCGGTGAAGAACATCTTCATCGACCCGCGCCAGCAGTGGCTCTACGTGATCAACGGGCGCGCCCAGGCCGACGTTTTCAGCCTGCGCGAGAAGAGCCTCAACGGTCGCTACAAACTGCTGGAAGACGGCGAAGCCCAAGTCACCGCCGCCGCCCAGCTGGTGGGCGGTATCTCGCTGATCATCGGTAACTCCAAGGGTGGCTTGTCCCAGTGGTTCATGGCCCGCGACCCGGATGGCGAGCAGCGCCTGAAGCTGATTCGCTCCTTTCAGATGGGCACCGCGCCGATCGTTGAAATCACTGCCGAAGAACGTCGCAAGGGCTTCGTTGCCCTGGATGCATCGGGCAAGTTCGGGGTATTCCACAGCACCGCGCACCGTACCTTGCTGGTGGATCAAGTGGTCGAAGGCCAGGGCCTGTTCGGCATGTCGCCGCGAGCCAACCGGGTGATTGTGGAGCAGGGCGGCGCCTTGCAACCGCTGCTGCTCGACAACCCGCATCCGGAAGTGTCCTGGAGCGCGCTGTGGAGCAAGGTCTGGTACGAAAACTACGACGAGCCTAAATACGTCTGGCAATCGACCGCGGCCAACAGCGACTTCGAACCCAAGCTGAGCCTCTCGCCACTGACCTTCGGTACCCTCAAGGCCGCGTTCTACGCCATGTTGCTGGCGGCACCGCTGGCCGTCGCCGCAGCGATCTACACCGCCTACTTCATGGCCCCGGGCATGCGCCGCAAGGTCAAGCCGGTGATCGAGCTGATGGAAGCGATGCCGACGGTGATCCTCGGTTTCTTTGCCGGCCTGTTCCTCGCACCTTACGTGGAAGGGCATCTGCCGGGCATCTTCAGCCTGCTGATGTTGCTGCCGATCGGCATCCTGGTCGCCGGTTTCACCTTCAGCCGCCTGCCTGAGTCGATTCGCCTGAAAGTGCCGGATGGCTGGGAGAGCGCGATGCTGATCCCGGTGATCCTCTTCGTCGGCTGGCTCTCGCTGTACATGAGTCCGTACCTGGAAACCTGGTTCTTCGGCGGCGATATGCGCATGTGGATCTCCCACGACCTGGGCATTACCTACGACCAGCGCAACGCCCTGGTGGTCGGCCTGGCCATGGGCTTCGCGGTGATTCCGAACATCTACTCGATCGCTGAAGACGCCGTATTCAGCGTGCCGCGCGGCCTGACCCTGGGCTCGCTGGCGCTGGGTGCCACGCCCTGGCAAACCATGACCCGCGTGGTAATTCTCACCGCCAGCCCGGGGATTTTCTCGGCGCTGATGATCGGCATGGGCCGTGCAGTCGGCGAAACCATGATCGTGTTGATGGCCACCGGCAACACCCCGGTCATGGAAATGAACCTGTTCGAAGGCCTGCGCACCCTGGCAGCCAACGTCGCGGTGGAAATGCCGGAGTCGGAAGTCGGCGGCAGCCACTACCGGGTGCTGTTCCTCTCGGCCCTGGTCCTGCTGCTGTTCACCTTCGTCATGAACACCCTCGCGGAACTGATTCGTCAGCGTCTACGCAAGAAATACTCGTCGCTTTAATAAAGGTAGAAGTCTGTGAAACAGAACTCCCTGAATGGATGGTTCAAGAGCGGCGCCCCCGGTGTCTGGATCAGTGGTGGCGCGGTCGCCATCGCGGTCATCATGACCATTGGCCTGCTGGCGGTGATTGCCGTGCGCGGCCTGGGCCACTTTTGGCCCGCCGACCTGGTGCATGCCCAGTACGCAGTGCCGGGCCAGGGCAGCCAGGTGGTCATCGGCGAAGTGGTGCAGAAAGAGCAGGTGCCTCGTGAGCGCCTGAAAAGTGCTGGCTTGCCGGTGCCGAACGAAGGCCCGGAATTCATGACGCGTGAGCTGATCAAGGTCGGCAACCGCGACCTGAACGGCAACGACTTCACCTGGATCGTCGGCGAGTGGCTGACTGACCAGACCACGCCGCCGGAGTTGATGGCGCTGGAGCGTCGCGAGTGGGGCAACTTCTACGGTTACCTGGTCAACGTCAAGCAGGACGGCAAGATCGTCGCCGAAGGCGAAGCTGCCTGGCCTGAGCTGCAAGCGCGGATCGAGCGGGTCAGCACGTTGTCGGCCGAACTCAAGACCCTGGAAAAGTCCGACATCGGCGCGATCAACGCCGGTCTGGAGCGTATCCGCCTGCACGGCCGCAAACTGGAACTCAACGGCAAGCTGGACGCCGCGGCCCAGGCCGACATGGAGTCCGAGCGCGCCGAGTTGAATGCCCGCTACCAGGACATCGAGAAGCGCCTCGGCGAGCTGCACGCACAGTTCAACCGCGACAGCCTGACCGCCCGCGATGGCAACGGCAAGGAAGTCGAAATCGAACTGGGCAAGGTGGTGCATGCCTTCCAGCCGAATGCCATGGGCACTTTCACCAAGGTCGGTTTCTACTTCAGCAAGGTCTGGGAATTCCTCAGCGATGACCCACGCGAAGCCAACACCGAAGGCGGGATCTTCCCGGCGATTTTCGGCACCGTGATGATGACCCTGATCATGGCGATGATCGTCACCCCGTTCGGCGTGCTGGCAGCGGTGTACCTGCGTGAATACGCCAAACAGAACACCCTGACCCGGGTGATCCGCATCGCGGTGAACAACCTGGCGGGCGTTCCAGCGATCGTCTATGGCGTGTTCGGCCTGGGCTTCTTCGTCTACGTACTGGGCGGCTCGGTTGACCGCCTGTTCTTCCCTGAAGCCTTGCCGGCGCCGACCTTCGGTACCCCGGGCCTGCTTTGGGCCTCGCTCACCCTGGCGCTGCTGGCGGTGCCGGTGGTGATTGTGGCCACCGAAGAAGGCCTGGCGCGGATTCCCCGCACGGTGCGTGAAGGCTCGTTGGCGCTGGGCGCGACCAAGGCGGAAACGCTGTGGAAGATCGTCCTGCCGATGGCCAGCCCGGCGATGATGACCGGCATGATCCTCGCGGTGGCCCGTGCCGCCGGTGAAGTGGCGCCCTTGATGCTGGTGGGTGTGGTCAAGCTCGCACCTTCGCTGCCGCTGGACGGCAACTACCCGTACCTGCACCTGGACCAGAAAATCATGCACCTGGGCTTCCATATCTATGACGTCGGCTTCCAGAGCCCGAACGTCGAAGCCGCACGACCGCTGGTGTACGCCACGGCCTTGCTGCTGGTGCTGGTGATCGCCACCTTGAACCTGTCGGCGGTTTGGATCCGTAACCACCTTCGCGAGAAGTACAAGGCGCTGGATAGCTGATAACCCTGTAGGAGCGAGCCTGCTCGCGAAGAAGGTACATCCGACACATTTTCTGTGTCTGAACGACCATCGCGAGCAGGCTCGCTCCTACAGAAAGAATTGTGTAACCGCAGGCCTTGGCCTATGGCAACCGAACCGAATTTGTTAGCACAGGGAGCCTCCCATGCAACACGAAACCCATACCCACGGCATCAACATGTCTGCCCTGGGTCGCGACAAGCAGAGCCTGAACCTCGAGCAGGAAACCGTGGCCATCGAAGTGCCGGGCCTGAGCCTGTTCTACGGCGAGAAACAAGCGCTGTTCGACGTCAGCATGAATATCCCGAAACAGCGCGTGACCGCCTTCATCGGCCCGTCCGGCTGTGGCAAGTCGACCCTGCTGCGCACCTTCAACCGGATGAACGATCTGGTGGACGGTTGCCGGGTCGAGGGCGCGATCAATCTCTACGGCAACAACATCTACCGCAAGGGCGAGGATGTCGCCGAGCTGCGTCGCCGTGTCGGCATGGTGTTCCAGAAGCCCAACCCATTCCCCAAGACCATCTATGAAAACGTGGTCTACGGCCTGCGTATCCAGGGGATCAACAAAAAACGCGTGCTCGACGAAGCGGTCGAGTGGGCACTGAAGGGCGCAGCCCTGTGGGATGAGGTCAAGGATCGCCTGCATGAGTCGGCACTGGGCCTGTCCGGTGGTCAGCAGCAGCGTCTGGTGATCGCCCGTACCATCGCCGTCGAGCCGGAAGTGCTACTGCTCGATGAGCCATGCTCGGCACTCGACCCAATCTCGACGCTGAAAGTCGAAGAGCTGATCTACGAGCTGAAATCCAAGTTCACCATTGTCATCGTGACCCACAACATGCAGCAGGCGGCGCGAGTTTCCGACTACACGGCGTTCATGTACATGGGCAAACTGGTGGAATTCGGCGATACCGACACGCTGTTCACCAACCCGGCGAAGAAGCAGACCGAAGACTACATCACCGGGCGATATGGCTAATCGCGGCTTCAAGTCGCGAGCTTCAAGCGGCAAGTAACAGCGGTTCAGCGTAACGACATCTATCAGCTTGCAGCTTGGCGCTTGCAGCTCACAGCTTTTGCGGAGCAAAACCATGATTTCGAAGGAAGGTTTAACCCACCACATTTCCGCGCAGTTCAACGCTGAGCTGGAAGAAGTACGCAGCCATTTGCTGGCGATGGGTGGGTTGGTGGAGAAGCAGGTCAATGACGCGGTCACCGCGCTGATCGAGGCGGATTCCGGCCTGGCTCAGCAAGTGCGCGAGATCGATGACCAGATCAACCAGATGGAGCGCAACATCGACGAAGAATGCCTGCGCATTCTCGCCCGGCGCCAGCCGGCTGCATCCGACCTGCGTCTGATCATCAGCATTTCCAAGTCGGTGATCGACCTGGAGCGCATCGGTGATGAAGCGACCAAGATCGCCCGCCGTGCTATCCAGTTGTGTGAAGAAGGCGAAGCCCCGCGTGGCTACGTCGAAGTGCGGCATATCGGTGACCAGGTGCGCAACATGGTCCGCGATGCGCTGGACGCGTTTGCCCGTTTCGACGCCGACCTGGCGTTGTCCGTGGCCCAGTACGACAAAATCATCGACCGCGAGTACAAGACTGCGCTGCGCGAGCTGGCCACCTACATGATGGAAGATCCGCGCTCGATCTCGCGGGTATTGAGCATCATCTGGGTCCTGCGTTCCCTGGAGCGTATCGGCGACCACGCGCGCAACATCTCCGAATTGGTCATCTATCTGGTGCGCGGCACCGATGTCCGGCACATGGGCCTCAAGCGCATGAAGGAAGAAGTTGAGGGCACCAGCGGTGAATCCGCTAATGTTCCGGGCGAAACGGACGATAAGTAAGATTGCCCAATTGAAGCGCCCGGCCTTTTGGCCGGGCGTTTTCGTTTGTGCGATTGGATTTTTGGCGCCCGCGAACGAGAAAAGTCCCGGCGTGACTGAAGTGTATTGGCGAAATGCCTGGTCGGGGCATGCACAAGGGGTGGTCGATGAGTAAGGTCAATGTGTTGGTCGTGGACGATGCAGCGTTCATTCGTGATCTGGTGAAGAAGTGCCTGCGCAACTACTTCCCGGGCATGCGCATCGAAGACGCGGTCAACGGCAAAAAGGCCCAGGCCCTGTTGGCCCGTGAAGCTTTCGACCTGGTGCTGTGCGATTGGGAAATGCCGGAGATGTCCGGGCTGGAATTGCTCACCTGGTGCCGCGAGCAACCCGCTCTGCGGAGCATGCCGTTCATCATGGTGACCAGCCGGGGCGACAAGGAGAACGTGGTCCAGGCGATCCAGGCTGGCGTCTCTGGCTACGTGAGCAAGCCATTCACCAACGAGCAGTTACTGAGCAAGGTCAAGCAGGCCCTGAACAAGATTGGCAAGCTCGACGCGTTGATGAATCAGGCGCCGACCCGCCTGGCGCCGGCATTCGCCAACGACTCGCTGAGCGCCTTGACGGCCACCAGGGCCAATGCACCAGCCCCGGCGGCAACCGTCGCGGCCAATGCTTACCTGCAGGGCACCAGCGCCGCGGATGCGAGCAAGGGCCTGCTCAACAGCCCGCCGGTCAAACCACCCGCGCCTGCAGTGGCTGGCGGCCGTGGCCAGGGCCAGCTGCGTCTGCCCAGCGGCAGCCAGCCCTGCGTGATCAAGGCCCTGAGCATCAAGGAGGCACTGTTGGTGATCAAGCGCACCGAGACCCTGCCACAGGTCCTCGACAGCGCTGTGCTCGATCTGGAGCAGGGTGACAACGCGGAAACGGCGCGCCTCAACGGCTACCTGCACGCCATCGTCGCCCATGAACCCAAACCCGACAGCGAATGGTTGCAGCTGACGTTTCGTTTCGTCGATCAGGACGCGCAGAAGCTCGACTACATTTCGCGCCTGATCGCCCGTGGGACTGCGCAGAAACACTTCATTCCGGGGGCGTGACCGGCGCAGCACGCTTTGCAACAGCTGCCGACCATGCAGGACAATTTTGGCTGCTAGGCTGATTTTCATGCCTTCCGTCGACAGAGTCCTGCCCATGCTCATGCGCCTGCTGCTGTGTTGTGCTCTGTTCATGGCGTGCGCTACGGCGGGCGCCGGGACGATCTACAAATCCACCGATGCCAATGGCGTGGTCAGTTACAGCGACCGCCCCTCGAAAGGCTCAAAGGTGTTCGTCTTTCTGGACCAGATGGACGAGCATCTGGACCGTCAGGTGTATTACGTCATCCTGAAAAAAGACGGCGTGGACAGCGTCTACGTGCGCAACGACCTGTATGCACCGGTCGAGATCGAATTGAGCTTCGCTGCCGTGAAGAACGTCAGCGGGGCACCCCGCAAGCCCATCCGCCGGGTCATACCGCTGCGCACCAGCGTGCGCCTGGCGCAGCTCACCGCGACTCAAGCCTCAAAACCGCTGGCGTACATTCCCAGGCTCAAGTATTCGCTGGGCGACCCTAAAGGCAGCGCCACGGCCTATCGCTACCCGTTGCCCTGGCGTGGCGGTCCATTTCGTATCAGTCAGGGCGCCAACGGCCAATACAGCCACTTCGGGCCGAAGAGCCGCTATGCCATGGACATCGCCATGCCCGAAGGCACGCCGATCATCGCCGCCCGTGGCGGTGTCGTGGTGAAGACCGAAAACTCGCAGAGTGGGCGTGGCACTCATCCGTCAGGCAACTTCGTACGGGTGCTGCACAGCGATGGGACCATGGGCGTGTACCTGCACCTCAAGCAGGGCTCGGTGCGCGTTCGCGAGGGCCAGCGGGTGGCGGTGGGCAGCGCCTTGGCGCTGTCGGGCAATACCGGCAACAGCAGCGGCCCGCACCTGCACTTTGTGGTGCAGCGCAATACCGGGATGGGGCTGGTGTCGATTCCGTATCAATTCAACCAGCCGGTGGGCGGCCTGCCGAACTTTGCATTCGGCAAATGAACTGTGGGAGCCGGCTTGCCGGCGAAGGCGTCATTGAGGGCGCGCAAGCTTCGCTGGCGAGCCAGCTCCTACAGGTTCTGTGGTGGAAGTACGATGAGTCCCAATCAGTTGAGCATCAACACCTTGGCCAGGACGATCTTCGGACCTTTCATCTTCTTGATGATAATCCGCAAGCCTTCGACTTCCAGCACTTCTTCCTCTTCCGGCACGCGCTTGAGGCTCTCGTAGACCAGGCCGGCGAGGGTTTCGGCTTCGACGTGATCGAGGTCGATGCCCAGCAGGCGCTCGACCTTGAACAGCGGCGTGTCACCGCGCACCAGCAACTTGCCCGGCTGGTAAGCGAGGATGCCGCGCTCGGCCTTGCGGTGTTCGTCCTGGATATCGCCGACCAGCACCTCCAGCACGTCCTCCATGGTCAGGTAGCCAATGATGTTGCCATCGGCCTCTTCCACCACGGCGAAGTGCGAGCCGCCCTTGCGGAACTGCTCCAGCAACTGCGACAGCGGCATGTGCCGGGACACGCGCTCCAGTGGGCGGGTCAGCTCGGCCAGGTTGAACGACTCGGGAATGTGGTCCAGTGCCGCCAGTTCCAGCAAAAGGTCCTTGATGTGCAGCAGGCCGACAAACTCCTGGTGCTCACTGTCGTACACCGGGTAGCGGCTGAACTTATGGCGGCGGAACATCGCGAGGATTTCCTTGAGCGGCGCATTGATCTCCAGCGTTACCAGGTCTTCGCGCGAGTTGGCCCAGTCGACCACCTCCAGTTCGCCCATTTCCACGGCCGATGCGAGCACGCGCATGCCTTGGTCGCTCGGGTCCTGGCCACGGCTGGAGTGCAGGATCAGCTTCAGTTCTTCGCGGCTGTAATGGTGTTCGTGATGAGGGCCGGGCTCACCCTGGCCGGCAATCCGCAGAATCGCGTTGGCGCTGGCATTGAGCAGATAGATGGCCGGGTACATGGCCCAGTAGAACAGGTACAGCGGCACCGCCGTCCAGAGCGACAAGAGCTCCGGCTTGCGAATGGCCCAGGACTTCGGCGCCAGCTCACCCACCACAATGTGCAGGTAGGAAATGATGAAGAAGGCGGTGAAGAACGACACGCCCTTGATGACTTCCGGCGAATCGACACCTACCGCAGCCAGCAACGGTTCGAGGATATGCGCAAACGCCGGCTCACCGACCCAGCCCAGGCCGAGGGAGGCCAAGGTAATACCCAGTTGGCAGGCCGACAGGTAGGCGTCGAGCTGGCTGTGCACGGTGCGCAGGATGTGCCCGCGCCAGCCGTTCTGGTCGGCAATCGCTTCGACCCGGGTCGAACGCAATTTGACCATGGCAAATTCTGCCGCAACGAAGAAACCGTTGAGCAAAACCAGGATCAGTGCAAAAAGAATCATGCCGAAATCGGCGAAGAGTGTAGCGAGGGACAAGCCAGGGGAAGGGTCCATGATGGAGTTTTGCAGGTTCCGTGTCGGCGAATAGAAAGGCTGAATACGAGCCTGAAAGGCAGGCTCAAGTCAGCCAATGTAGCGGCTGACAGGGCAATTGCCTAGGGGTAGTGCTGCCTGGGTGCTAGTCGGTCAGGCTGCCGGCCAGCAATCGGGTAACCTGCGTCGGCACGAAATGGCAGGTGAAGGTGCTGCCATGGCCCGGCACGCTGCTGATTTCCATGCGCGCACGATGGCGCAGCAGCACGTGCTTGACGATCGCCAGGCCGAGGCCGGTGCCACCGGTGTTGGAGTTGCGACTGGAGTCGACGCGGTAGAAGCGTTCGGTCAGGCGTGGCAGGTGCTTGTTGTCGATGCCGATTCCCGAGTCCTGCACGCTCAGGTGAGCGCCCTGATCATCGCCCCACCAGCGAATGCGGATATTGCCTTCGGCCGGGGTGTACTTCACCGCGTTGAACACCAGGTTGGAAAACGCGCTGCGCAATTCGGCCTCGCTGCCCTTGAGCGCAATCGTCGGGTCGGCTTCCAGGGTGATGCGCTGGTTGCGTGATCCGGACAGTGCCACGGCGTCGCTCTTGATCGACTGCAGCAGGGTGTCGATGGCCACCGGCTGGTTGTCCGAGGGGTAATCGGTGGCTTCCAGCTTGGCCAGCAACAGCAGGTCATTGAGCAGGGTTTGCATGCGCCCGCCTTGCTGCTGCATCTGTTGCAGCGCGCGGGTCCAGCGTGGATTCACCTCTTCGACGTTGTCGAGCAGGGTTTCCAGGTAGCCGCAGATCACGGTCAGTGGCGTGCGCAGTTCGTGGGAGACGTTGGCGATGAAGTCTTTGCGCATCTGCTCGAGCTGGTGGATGCGCGTTACATCGCGCACCAGCATCAGGTGTTCATTGTTGCCGTAACGGGTGATGTACAGCTGGATACGCATCCGGTCGTTGGTCGGCGAAGGGATTTCCAGCGGTTCGGCGTAGCTGTCCTGTTCGAAGTATTCCTTGAACCGTGGATGGCGCACCAGGTTGGTCACCGGCTGGCCACTGTCCTGCGGCGTCTTGAGGCCCAGCAGGGTTTCGGCGGCGCGGTTCCACCATTCCAGGTTGCCGTCGCTGTCGAGCATGACTACGGCATCTTTGAGCGCAGCAGTGGACTCCTGGACTCGGTCGATTACCGCTTGCAGGCGCCCGCGCACCCGCTGGTCACGGCGTTGCAGGTGATAGATGCTGTCGAACACTTCGCCCCACAGGCCGTAGCCATCGGGCGGTGCTTCATCGGGTTGGTGCAGGCGCAGCCACTCGTGCAGGCGCAGCAATTGCTTGAGGGTCCAACCCAGGTAGATCCCCAGGCCAGCGGCCAGGCTCCAGCCGTAATAGCCGCTGATCAGACCGATCACCAGGCAGCCGGTGACCAGTAACAGCATGTGGCGGATCAGAGTGCCATGCCAGTTTTGGTTCACGGAGAAAATGCGTCCTTGTCAGCGTCTCGGGTCGGTGGGGCTCGACTCAGGCCTTGGTGGAAAAACGATAGCCGGTGCCGCGCACAGTTTGTACCAGATTCTCATAAGCATCCCCCAGGGCCTTGCGCAGGCGACGGATGTGCACGTCGACCGTGCGCTCCTCGACATACACGTTGCCGCCCCAGACCTGATCGAGCAATTGCCCGCGGGTGTAGGCGCGTTCCTGGTGGGTCATGAAAAACTGCAGCAGGCGGTATTCAGTCGGGCCCATTTCCGCAGGTTTGCCGTCGATGGTCACGCGGTGACTGATCGGGTCCAGAAGCAGGCCGCCGACTTCGATTGGCGCTTCACCTTCGGCCGGACCCGTGCGACGCAGCACGGCTTTGAGGCGGGCCACCAGTTCCCGTGGGGAGAAGGGTTTGGTGATGTAGTCGTCAGCGCCCACTTCCAGGCCCTGAATCTTGTTGTCCTCTTCGCCCTTGGCGGTGAGCATGATGATCGGGATATCACCCGTCAGTTCATCGCGCTTGAGGCGGCGGGCCAGTTCAATGCCGGAGGTTCCGGGCAGCATCCAGTCGAGCAGGATCAGGTCGGGCTTGCGGTCGACGATAATAGCGTGCGCCTGCTGGGAGTTCTCGGCCTCCAGGCAGTCATAGCCGGCCATTTCCAGCGCCACGGCGATCATTTCGCGGATGGGCGCTTCGTCGTCGACGATCAGAATGCTCCTGCCAACCATGGGTTTAATCCTCTTGTCATTTAACTGTCTTGCGCCGCATTAGATAACGGAATTATTGCAGTCGTGTTACAGCATTTTGTGTCGCGGCGATTGTCATGATCCTGGGCTAAGCTCTAAGTCCGAATCCTGACAACCACAAAAGAAGGTTTCCATGACTCACTCTGCTCGCTCCTTGAAAGCCCTGATGTTGACCGCTGCGCTGGTCTTGCCGGGCTTGGCTTTTGCCGCCGATCCGGCGATGGCCGATAAAAACGGCATGATGACCGATCACAAGGGCATGACGCTTTACACCTTCGACAAGGACAGCGGCGGTAAATCGATGTGCAATGACGACTGCGCCAAGAACTGGCCGCCGCTGATGGCGACGCCGAGCGACAAGGCCGAAGGCAAATGGTCGACGGTCAAGCGTGACGACGGCGCTATGCAGTGGGCGTATGACGGCAAGCCGCTCTACACCTTTGTCAAAGACAAGGCCCCTGGAGACATGACCGGTGACAAAATGAAAGACGTTTGGCACGTGGTGCACATGTCGCAGAAATAACCTCGGCCCCAGCTCGCTGCCCGGAGCAACTCCGAGCAGCGGCTACCCGCCAGCCCATCAACGCCACGCGTAATCCAGCACAATCCCGACGAAAATCGCCAGTCCGGCCCAATGGTTGTGCAGGAATGCCTTGAAGCATTTCATCCGGTCGCGGTCGCGGGTGTACCAGTATTCCCAGGCGAAACACCCGGCTGCGGCCAGCAACCCGAGGTGGAACCCGCCGCCCAACTCGAACTTCGAGCCGGCCAGCAGCAGGCAGCCCAGCGCCAGGCATTGCAGGGTCAGGATGATGATGCGGTCGGCCTCGCCGAACAGGATCGCGGTGGATTTCACGCCGATCTTAAGGTCGTCGTCGCGGTCGGTCATGGCGTAGTAAGTGTCATACCCCACCGTCCACAGCAGGTTGGCGATCCACAGCAGCCAGGCGATCGCCGGCAGCTCACCGGTTTCGGCGGTGAACGCCATCGGCATGCCCCAGGAGAATGCCGCGCCCAGCACTACTTGCGGGTAGTAGGTGTAGCGCTTCATGAAAGGGTAGCTGGCGGCGAGTGCCAGGCCGCCGAAGGACAGCCAGATGGTCGCCGCGTTGGTGCACAGCACCAGCAGGAAACTCAGGGCCATCAACAAGGCAAAGAACACCAGTGCTTCTTTGGAGCTGATCCTGCCGGCCGCCAGCGGCCGTTGGGCGGTGCGCTTCACATGGCCGTCGACCTTGCGGTCGGCCCAGTCGTTGATCACGCAGCCGCCGGCGCGGGTCAGCACCACGCCGAGGACGAATATCACGATATTGGCCAGGGAAGGTGAGCCTTTACCGGCGATCCACAGCGCCCACAGGGTCGGCCACAGCAGCAGGTAGATGCCGATCGGCTTGTCCATGCGCGTCAACTGCACGAAATCCCAGGCGCGTGGGTTAAGGCGGTTCAACGATTTCAGCAGGTTCTGATACATCAACTGATCTCCGCTTGCGCGCTGGCGGTGCGCCACAAGGCCGGGAGGAAAACTTCCGCCACCAGCACGCTCAGGCTGCCGCGATCGAAACGTGAACGCCGGCCCCATAGGGTGGATGCTTTCACCTGTTCTGGCAGCCACGCTTGAGGATAGTGGCAAACCTCGATGGCCCGACGCTGAAAAGCCTGGTCGCAGAACAGCAATTCACCCAGGGAACGGCTACCCAGCTCATCCATATGCAAGCCATCGCCCTGCAGTGCGCTGCGCGCCGCGACGCTGCGGGCAAACACCCAGGCTTCGCCATGCCCGCGCAGGTACACCTCGCGCACCCAGCCTTCGCTGTGCTCGGGAAGATCGAGTGCCAGGCATTCATCGGTGCGTAATGGCTGCCAGCCTTCGACCAGCGGCGTGACGCTGAAGTGCTCATCCGACAAACCGGTAAGGCGGCGAGTGAGCGAGCCTTCGTCGAATAGCCAGTCGAGGGTTTGGGCGTCGGGGAGGGGGGCCAGCAGGCTTCGTGGCAGCCAGTCCGGAGTCGGGGCGGAGGATTTTGAGTGCGGCACAGTGAGTCATTATTGGCAGCAAATGAGGTGGCGAGCTTACCATGTCGGTTGGCGGTTTTTACTGATCTAACCGGGCAGTTGCGTCGAACACGCTTGCATCTGGCGAGTGCGATCAGTACAAAACGCCCTGAGCCGGACGGCGGACCCATCGCTGGCGACTGTCCGCGCCAGAAAAAGCCTGAGAATTCGAGGAAACAAGCAATGAAGAAGTGGCAATGCGTGGTCTGTGGGCTGATCTACAACGAAGCCGACGGCTGGCCGGATGACGGCATCGCGCCAGGCACGCTGTGGCAGGACGTACCGGAAGACTGGCTGTGCCCGGACTGCGGCGTCGGCAAAATGGACTTTGAAATGATTGAAATCGCCTGAGGCATTGGAGGAGTTGGCAATGAGTGCACCTGTCGTAATCGTCGGTACCGGACTGGCTGGCTACAACCTGGCCCGGGAGTTTCGCAAACTTGATGGCGAAACCCCGCTGTTGCTGATTACCGCCGATGACGGGCGCTCCTACTCCAAACCGATGCTCTCCACCGGTTTCGGCAAGAACAAGGACGCCGACGGCCTGAGTATGGCCGAGCCCGGCGCCATGGCCGAAACGCTCAAGGCCGAAGTGCGCACCCATACTCGCATCAGCGGTATCGATCCGGGCCACAAGCGCCTGTGGATCGGTGAAGAAGCGGTGGTGTATCGCGACCTGATCCTGGCGTGTGGCGCGCAAACCGTGCGCGTGCCTATCGAGGGCGATGCACCCGAGGCGATCTTCCCGATCAATGACCTGGAAGACTACGCGCGTTTTCGCGCGGCGGTCGCCGGCAAGCGACGGGTGCTGATTCTGGGCGCGGGCTTGATCGGTTGTGAGTTTGCCAACGACCTGATCCTCGGCGGCTATGAAGTGCAACTGGTTGCGCCGTGCGAGCAAGTGATGCCGACCCTGTTGCATCCGGCCGCCGCCGCTGCGGTGCAAACCGGGCTGGAAAGCCTCGGCGCGAAATTCCATCTCGGGCCGGTGCTCAATCGTCTGCAGCGTTGCGACGATGGACTTGAGGCGCATTTGTCCGATGGTCAGGTCATCCCGTGCGATGCGGTGGTCTCTGCCATTGGCCTGCGACCGCGCACCGATCTGGCGGCAGCCGCAGGCTTGCAGGTCAATCGCGGGGTGGTGGTTGACCGCTCGCTGAAAACCTCTCATGCCAATATCTATGCCCTGGGCGACTGCGCCGAAGTCGACGGCCTCAATTTGCTCTACGTCATGCCGTTGATGAGTTGTGCCCGGGCCTTGGCGCAAACCCTGGCCGGCAACCCTACCGCCGTCAGCTATGGCGCTATGCCGATCACCGTGAAAACCCCGGTCTGCCCATTGGTGGTATCCCCGCCACCACGAGGTACTGAAGGCGTTTGGAGCGTGGAAGGGCAGGGTGCGGACATCAAGGCGCTGTGCCATGACCGCAGCGGCAAATTGCTTGGTTATGCCCTCACGGGCGCAGCCGTCATGGACAAATTGGCTCTAAACAAGGAGCTTCCGGCGCTTCTGGCTTAAATACTGGTCGTTCTGTCGGAATCACCCCGCTTTTGTCCCTACAAAGGTCGCGCCGAGACTGGCGCAGCCCTTAACCGCGTGCCATCCTCACACCCGTCTGCCGCAGAGTAGAGCCTGCGGCGCCTTGGGCGCTGTTCCGGAAGAACAGCACGGACATAACAACAAAAAACCGTCAAAGAGGCTTCACTATGCGTAAACCAGAACTCGCCGCCGCCATCGCCGAAAAAGCTGATCTCACCAAAGAGCAGGCCAATCGTGTCCTCAACGCCGTCCTCGAAGAGATCACCGGCGCTCTGCACCGCAAAGACAGCGTCACCCTGGTCGGCTTCGGCACTTTCCTGCAGCGCCATCGCGGTGCCCGCACCGGTAAAAACCCGCAAACCGGTGAGCCAGTGAAAATCAAGGCCAGCAACACCGTTGCCTTCAAGCCAGGCAAGTCGCTCAAAGACAGCGTCAATCCTTAACACCTGGCGCCGCCGCTCGGTGGCTCAGCAGGCAAGAAAAATGGGCACGCCAACCGGGTTGGGTGCCCATTTTTCTTGCCTGGATGAAGTGTGAAATCGTGACTTGGCAGTCATCGTCAGGAATAAATGGTTCAACTTCCGGGAACGTTGCTAAACAGTGGAGTTCTTGATCGAAGTCGTTACACTGCCCCAGCGTTCATTTTTTCCTCTGGGGCTCGAGCATGAAATTTCGTTTTCTTCTGTGGGTGATGGGTTTGCTGATGGGCAAGGCCAGTCGCACCAATCCGGCGTTCCAGCAGCAATTGGGTGACAAGGACCTGGTGTTCCAGTTGCAGACACTGGACGGCAAGGTGGCACGGCATTTCCGGGTCAAGGATCAGCGCATCACCAGCCAATCGGGGCTCTATGCGGAGCCGGCGTTTGCCATTGCGTTCAAGGACGCCGGCTACGCCTTCGAGACGATGCAGGCGAAGAACAAGCAACTGGCGTTCATGACCGGGATCCAGGACAAGTCGATCCAGATCAAGGGCAACCCGGCGCTGGTGATGTGGTTCCAGGGCCTGACCAAGTATCTGAAGCCGAAGAAAAAGCCGGCTGTTGGTCGCTGATAGAGCATTGGAAAGTTTTTGTGCTTAATCGAGTCAAGTTGTGATTAAAAAGCACTAAAGGCCTGTCATTTCTGACAGGTTACGGACGTCTTTTTACGTGCTCCACTGTACGGGGTGTAGGGGGTTGTGCACCCTTTGTTTAACATCATGGAGTGCGGACATGAACAGTTTGAACGAAGCAGCGGCGGGCACCCTTGACCCGTCTTTTGGCGATAATGGTGTGGTGGATTTAGTCTCTGACGGAGACAGAAGTGTTCGTCACTCCATTCTTGCCCTGTCTAACGGAAAGTTGATTTATGCCAACGGTGATCATGCGGATTGGCAAAATACTTTGAAATTGAGGCGTGTGAATGCCAACGGTTTCTTCGACTCTTCATTCGGCGAAAACGGAACGGTAACGCTGCATATTGGATGGAACACCGCGCCTCGATTTGGATTGTTTTCATATCGGGCAGATAAATTTTTGATAAAGGGTACACACCTGAGTGAGGATGGTCAGCGCGATATGGTATTCGCTCGGCTAGATTTCGATGGTCGAATTGATACTACTTTTGGCACCGATGGGTTCGTGAGGATTGAACCCTATGATCTGATTTACCCAGGAACGGCAAAGTCAAAAAATAAACACACAGGCAAATTTCTAACCCCTGCAGTTAACTACATTGGCGGTTCTGTGTGCGTGCAACCAGATGGCAAGACTCTAGTGGCGCATAGCGGCGTTCGGGATGCCGAGGACCGGAATAGTGGATTGGTTTTTCGCCTTATGCCGGATGGCTCGGTTGATAAGACATTTAACGGGACGGGTGTATTACTTATCGAGCTTAATGGCGAAAACGCAGAGAGCAATGAAGCCATTAGTATTGCGCTGCAGAAGGATGGAGCATTTCTGGTGTGTGGTGCCTTCGCTGTTGGAACAACCGTAAGTAGCTATGTCATTCGTTACAAAGAAAGTGGCGAGCTGGACAGCAGTTTCAATAACGGGCGGCCAGTCATCATTGCTGATCCTGGTTTTGGAGCGACCGCGGCTTCGACCCTCTCAGTCAGGGAGAGTGACGGAGAAATTGTTGTGGTAGGAGCCGCCTATGAGAAGTGGAATGCAACGCCATCTTCCGAAACGCCATGGATTGCAGTTCTAAGTACTGGAGGATCCTTCAGTCCTTCGTTTAATAATGGCACTCCACTTTTCGCGCGAGTATTGCCCGCTAAGAGCTGGTGGCGAAATTGTGCATGGCAGGAAGATGCAATTCTTGTGTCCGGATCAGTAGTGGCACGCTATCTCTTGAGCGGCTCACTGGATACATCGTTCAACGAGAAGGGTTGGAACGCCCACAGAAACAGCTATGAAGACATGGTGGTCACAAACGAAAGGAAGCTTGTCCTGATAGGGCAGAGTAGCTTGTTACGCTACCTGACTTGAGTAGTAGGACGAAGCTTAGAAGGCAAGCCACGCTCGCTCAGGGCGCAAGTGGTTTCATCGCGGGCAAGCCCGCGATGCTTTTCAGTTGTGAGTGAACTGCGAGGCGAGTTCGCGCAACAGCACTTCGGCCTCCAGCACCTTGCTGGCCGCTTCTTCGGCTTTGTCGCGGGTCAGGCCCAGGCGTTCGAGCAGGGCGTCGGGGATGCTGGTGTCCGGGCCGGAACCGACGCCTCGGCTGCGCAGCAGGCGCACGGCCAGGCACACAAGGTTGGCGTACTCGGCGAATTCGCCGTCGTAGCTCGGGTCGTGTTGGAAGCGCAGGGCAGTGGCCAGCTCGTCAGGCATGTCCCAGTGGCGCATCAGCCAGGCGCCGATCTGTTCCCGGCTGATCCCCAGTAAATGCTGCTCGACGTAGGTGTGGCACAGGTGCGGGTTGACCTCCTGGTGACGGCAGATCAGCGAGAAGTGCGGCGGGAAGACATGGGCCAACAGCAGGTAGCCAAAGTTGTGCAGCAGGCCCGCCAGGTAGGTCAGGCCAGCTTCCGGGCGCTGGGCGCGCGGCATGGCCCGGGTCAGGCCCTCAATGACGGCAGCGGTGTAGATCGACTGCTGCCAGTACGGCGTGGCCTGTTGTGGGTGATCCTTGGGCAGGCTCAGGGTTTTGCCCAGGGCCAGACCCAGCGCCAGGTTGATCACCAGGTCAAACCCCAGGACGCGGACAATCGCGTCTTCCACCGAACGGATCTTGCCGGGCGACGCGTAGTACGGCGATGCTGCCCAACTCACCACCTGGGCGGCGAGCGCCGGGTCGGTTTCGACGACGCCGGTAATGTCATCGATGGTGGCGTTGGGGTCGACCCGCAGCTTGATGATTTTCTGCGCGGAGCCGGCCAGGGGTGGAATCTCGATGGTCGCTTCCAGGCGTTGCTGGATGCGGCGCGCGGTGAAGGCCTGGACGGCCTGGGTGATTTCCTCGCGGTCATCTCCCGGACGGTCGAGGTTCGGACGGATGCGGCTCAGCGGCTCGCCAAAATGTGCGGCGCTGGCCTGGGTGAGCATGCTTTTGAAGTCTTCGCCGCGAATTTCCAGGAGCATGCCCGGCTCGCCGGAGTTGATCAGCAGCAGCGGCTGGTCGAGCAAGCTTTGTTCATATAAGCACGGAGAGCTGGTGAGTGCCGGCAAGCCGGGCAGCAGGCTCAGGTTGTGCTTGCCGAGCATGCGCTCCAGGCGCTCCTGCGGCACCGCAGTGAGGCGGCGACCGGTGAGTTCGGCCAAGCGATTGAGGTCCAGCAACTGACTCTGCGGGAACAGCACCATGAGCGCACCGATGGCGTCGTCGAGCAGCACCGCCTGGACCTTGCGCTCGGCATTCAGGCCGGGGTGTTCAAGCACTTCGGTGTAGCTGATGCCCAAGCTGTCGAGCAACTGTCGGATAACAGACGGAGTGTGCGGGGCTTCGTTAGCGTAAGCAGCTTCGGTCATGGCCTGTATCCGATTCCTACAATTTCGAGAGTATAACCAGCTTGCTGGTGTCTTTGGTTCGTTGGCGCCGTGACGCTCATCACACTTGGCCGTATTGCTGGCCGTGGCGTAACCAGCGATCCAGCAGCGGGCTGACGTGGTGCGGCCAGCGCTCCAGCAAGGCCTGGGCTGCATCACGCACCGCCGGCAACAGGTCTGCGTCGCGCATCAGGTCGGCGACCTTGAATTGCAGGAGACCGGTTTGCCGGGTGCCGAGCATTTCGCCGGGACCGCGCAATTCGAGGTCTTTTTCGGCGATCACGAAGCCATCGTTGGTTTCGCGCATGATGCCCAACCGCTGACGGCCGATCTGCGATAGCGGCGGGTGATAAAGCAGTACGCAATGACTGGCCGCGCTGCCCCGGCCGACCCGACCGCGCAATTGGTGCAACTGCGCCAGGCCCAGGCGTTCGGGGTTCTCGATGATCATCAAACTGGCGTTGGGCACGTCGACACCGACTTCGATCACGGTGGTCGCCACCAGCAATTGCAGGGCGCCGGCCTTGAACTCGGCCATCACCGCGGCTTTTTCCGCAGGTTTCATGCGGCCATGGATCAGCCCGACTTTCAGTTCGCCGAGCGCTGCGGTGAGATCCTCGAAGGTGGTCTCGGCCGCCTGACAGGTGAGCTCCTCGGATTCTTCGATCAGCGTGCACACCCAATACGCCTGTCGCCCTTCGGCGCAGGCACCGCGCACCCGCTCGATCACTTCGACCCGACGGGTGTCGGTGATCAGCACGGTGTTGACCGGGGTTCGTCCAGGCGGCAACTCGTCGAGAATCGAAGTATCGAGGTCGGCGTAGGCACTCATGGCCAGGGTCCGCGGGATTGGTGTGGCGGTCATGATCAACTGGTGCGGACACATGCGTCCGCCCACGCCTTTCTGGCGCAATGCGAGACGTTGCTGCACGCCAAAACGGTGCTGTTCGTCGATGATCACCAGCGCCAGGTTCTTGAACTGCACTTCGTCCTGGAACAGCGCGTGAGTGCCGACCACCATTGGCGCACCGCCGGCGATCTGTTCGAGTGCAGCCGCACGATTCTTGCCCTTGAGTTTGCCGGCCAGCCAGGCGACTTCCAGGCCCAATGGTTCGAGCCAGCGCTTGAAAGTGATGAAGTGTTGTTCGGCAAGGATCTCGGTGGGCGCCATCAGGGCCACTTGATAGCCGGCCTCCAGCGCCTGTAGCGCGGCGAGGGCGGCGACCACGGTCTTGCCAGCGCCGACATCGCCCTGAACCAGCCGCAGCATGGGCTCTTGCTGGCTCATGTCGTAGGCGATTTCATTGCCGACGCGCTGCTGGGCGCCAGTTGGCGCAAAGCCCAGGTTGGCCAGGTACTGTTTCGGCAGCCGAGTCGCCTTGGGCATCGCCGGCGCCCGCAAAGAGCGCATGCTTTCGCGCAAGCGTTGTTGTGACAACTGGTGGGTCAGCAGTTCCTCGAACGCCAGACGATGCTGGGCCCAGTGATGGCCGAGAGCGAGTTCGTCGACATCGGCATCGGCAGGCGGGTGATGCAGGTAGCGAATGGCATCGGCCAGAGGCGCCAGTTGATAGTCCCGTGCCAACTCGTCGGGCAGCCAGTCGGGCAGGCTGCTGGGGCGGAGCAGGGTCAGGGTCTGCTGGCACAGTTGGCGCAAGCGTTGTTGGGTCAGACCTTCGGTCAGCGGGTAGACCGGGGTTAGGGTTTCATCCACCGGCGGCGGTTCGTCGCCCGTGATGGCGCGATACTCCGGATGATAGATCTCCAGTCCCGAAGCGCCGGGCCTGGCCTCGCCATAGCAGCGCACGCGAGTGCCGCGCTTGAGGCCTTCCTTCTGCGCATTGCTGAAATGGTAGAAGCGCAGGCTCAAGCCGCCGGTGCCGTCCTGCAAGCGCACAACAAGACTGCGTCGGCGGCCCATGACGACGTCGGCGCCACTGACGGTACCTTCTATCACCGCGTCCTGGCCGGGCCGCAGGTGTCCGATAGGCACTACTCGGGTCCGGTCCTGATAGCGCAGGGGCAGGTGGAACAACACGTCCTGAAGGTTTTCCAGGCCAACCTTGGCCAGCTTTTCGGCCATGGCTTCGCCGACACCCTTGAGTGCCGTGACCGATACCTGGGACAGCTCAGTCATGATTGACGCTTAACCCGCAACTGTAGTCGGCTTGGCCACCGAGCACAGGCGAATCGAGTCAGCGAGGATTTCAATTGCCTTGGGCCGCGGAAAGCTGGCACGCCAGGCAATGGCCACGGTGCGAAATGGTACTGGCGGGGTCAGCGGACGCACTTCAATCACGCCCGGCGCGTAGTGGTGGCTGTCGACGGCCGAGAGCGGCAGGATCGAGATGCCCAGGCCGGAGGCGACCATGTGCCGGATGGTTTCCAGTGAGCTGGATTCGACCGTGGTGTGTTTGGCGCCGTCGTTACCCTTGGTCAGGGTCGGACAGGCTTCGAGCACCTGGTCGCGGAAACAGTGGCCTTCGCCGAGCAGCAAAAGGCTCTTGTCGTTGAGCAGGTTGGCGTCGATCGTGGCTTTCTTGGTCCAGGGGTGCTGAGCCGGCATTAGGACGTAGAACGGCTCGTCGTAGAGTTGCAGGGTCAGTACGTCGGCTTCGTTGAACGGCAGGGCGATGATGATCGCGTCCAGTTCGCCATTGCGCAGTTTGTCGCGCAGCACATGGGTAAAGTTTTCTTCGATGTACAACGGCATCTGCGGGGCGACCCGGTGCAGTTGTGGAATCAGATGCGGAAACAGGTACGGGCCGACGGTGTAGATCGCCCCGACTTTGAGCGGCGCGGTCAGCTGGTTCTTGCCCGCCTGGGCCAGTTCACGGATGCCCTGGGCTTGCTCCAGCACCTTTTGTGCCTGGGCGACGATGCCTTCGCCGACCGGGGTCAGGCGCACCGCGCTTTTACTGCGCTCGAAAATCAGCACACCGAGTTCGTCTTCAAGTTTTTTCACGCCCACCGACAGGGTCGGCTGACTGACGTGGCAGCGCTCGGCCGCGTGGCCGAAATGCTGTTCTTGGGCGAGAGTAACGATGTAGCGCAATTCTGTGAGGGTCATAGCGGGCGTCCATGAAGATGCGAGCCAAGCATACCGGCTGCAATCGATAGACGCACGTTATCAGACTGGGCTGGTTGAGTGACACTGGGCAATGCAGCTTTGTCGTTGCCAGAAATGCACAAGGCACCTTTCGGTGCCTTGTGACAAACCCCACCGGCTTAGCGGCGCTTTTTCTCCAGCGAATACACGAACGGCGCAACGATTTCGATCGAGCCGTTGGTCAGCATGTCGGCCGGAGGCTTGGGCAGCGGCTGGGCACGGCGGATCATTTCCAGGGTCGCGCGGTCCAGATCAGCATTGCCGGAACGTCCTACCAGCTCAAAGGACAATACCTTGCCTTCGGCATCTACCACGAAACGCAAGCGGTTCAAGCCCTCCTTGCCACGTGCCTGGGCGCCTGGCGGATACTTCTTGTACTTCTGCAGGTGCGCCAGCAAGGTGCCTTGCCAGCTGGCCTTGGCCGCGTTCTGCGCAGCGGTCGGCCCCGGATTGGGCTGAGCCGATTTGACCGGCGGCGCATTGCTTGGCTGGGCTTCGGACGGCGGCGTATCGGAAGGTTTTTCCTTCGGCGTCTCGGGCTTTTTCTCAACCGGTTTTGGCGGTTGTGGTTTGGGCTTGGGTTTCGGCTTGGGCACCGAGATGGTCGGCTTGGGAGCCTCGGCCAGCTTGGGCAACGGCAGTTCCTCGACCGGAGCCGGGGGTTGGGGCGGCGTTACAACCTTGGGCGGAGCCGGTTGTGGTGGGGCCGGGACCGGCGCCAGTTCGACCAGCATCGCCATCGGCGGCAGCGTGACCGGGGGTGAGGACTTCCAGTTGAGCGCGAGGATTACCGCGACCGCGTGGACGCCCAGCACCACCGCCAGGCTAGCGCTGTAACGCGTCAGCTTTTGGCGCGTCGTGATCATTTTTTGGCTGCCGTCTCGAGTCCGACCAGGCCGACTTTCAGGTAACCGGCTGCCCGCAGGGCATCCATTACGTGCATCAGGTCGCCGTAGTCCACGCCTTTATCGGCCTGGAAGAAGATGGTGGTGTCCTTCTTGCCCTGGGTGCGTGCATCCAGGGTCGCGCCGAGGCTCTCGGCCTTGACCTCGTCTTCGCCCAGGTACAGGCGTTGATCGGCCTTGACGCTGAGGAACACCGGTTTCTCCGGCCGCGGTGCCGGCTTGGCGGTCGAGGCGGGCAGGTCAACCTTGATGTCGACGGTGGCCAACGGGGCGGCCACCATGAAGATGATCAACAGCACCAGCATCACGTCGATGAACGGCGTGACGTTGATTTCGTGGTTCTCGGCGAGGTCGTCGCTCGCACCTTCCTTCAAATGCAGGCCCATGGTCGCTTACCCTACTTTAACCATGTGCGGTTGCGCGGAACGCTCGCTTGGCAGGTGATCGAGGTCACGGCTGACCAGCAGCAGGACTTCAGCCGAAGCGTCGGAAACCTGAGCCTTGTAGCCAGCGATGGAGCGTGCGAAAACGTTGTAGATGACCACAGCAGGGATCGCTGCGACCAGGCCCAGTGCGGTAGCCAGCAGGGCTTCAGCGATGCCGGGAGCAACGACGGCGAGGTTGGTGGTCTGGGTTTTGGCAATACCGATGAAGCTGTTCATGATGCCCCACACGGTACCGAACAGGCCGACAAACGGCGCGGTTGAACCGATGGTTGCCAGCACGCCAGTGCCGTTGCTCATGTTACGACCGCAGGCAGCGACCAGGCGCTCCAGACGGAAGCTGACGCGTTCCTTGATGCCTTCTTTTTCGCGGCTGTTGGCCGACAGGCGCATTTCTTCCAGTGCGTCGTGGACCAGCAGGTTGGCCAGGGTGCCAGGCTTGGTTGCAGTGGCGCTGGCTTCCTTGAGGGTGGTGGCCTTCTTCAGGTGCGCGATCTCGGTACGCAGGCGGCGCTTGGCGGCCATCAGCTCGAAGCCTTTGGCAATCCAGATGGTCCAGGTGATGATCGAGGCAATTGCCAGGCCGATCATCACGATTTTCACGATGATGTCTGCGTTCTGGTACATGCCCCATGGCGACAGGTCGTGAGCCATGCCCAGGGTGTTGTCGGCTTCCAGCACTTCCGGCTGGTCGGCGTCGACGCCGTCAATGGTTTGGACCGGATCGGCAGACACCGGCGTCACGGCAGGCGCGCCATGATCGGCACTGCCGTGGGCAGCGTCGGCCGCAGCCGGCGCGGTGGCAGCAGCGGGTGTAGCAGCCGTGGTTGTCTCGTCAGCAAAGGCAGCGGTTGGCGCCAGCAACAGGCTGAATAGCAGGGCGGCCGCAGCACTCAAAGCGCGAAGTGGACGAGCGGGCGTGGTAGGCGAAGCGGAGAGTGGATTGCGTGTCATGCTGGCCGGACCTGAGAGAAAAAGAGGGTTAATGTCCTTCCAGGCCTCGTGGGGCCGAGAACAAAGTGGCGGGCATTATTGCAATTAATTCTTGTTAACAGAAGTAATAGCGTCTCTTTTTTTCTTCCATTGCTAGCCGCTCGTCTATTGCTGGCGCTAGTCTGTGCCTTTGTTTGAGAGGATTTTCGATGTCAGCGCCTACTGTTTTGATCGCTGGTTGTGGCGATGTCGGCAGCCGTTTGGCCGAGCAAATGCTGGCAAAAGGCTGGCAGGTCTACGGTTTGCGCCGCAACGTCGCGCGCTTGCCCGCAGGGGTGATCGGCATCGCTGGTGATTTGTTCAGCGAGGACTGTCCAGAAAACTGGCCCGTGGGTGCGGTGGATTACCTGGTGTATTGCGCTGCCGCCACCGATCACGATGAGGCCGGCTACCGTGCGGCTTATGTTCAGGGCCTGCGCCATGTGCTGGGTTGGCTCGAGGATTACGGTCAGGTGCCGGAGCGCTTGTTGTTCGTCTCCAGCAGCAGCGTCTATGAGCAAAAGGATGGTTCATGGATCGATGAGAGTTCGCCAGCCCAGCCGTCGGCGTACTCCGGGCGCATCATGCGCGAGGCCGAGCAAGTGGCACTCGGCAGTGGGATTCCGGCCAGCGTGGTGCGTTTGACCGGTATTTATGGTCCGGGGCGCGAGTGGTTGCTGACTCAGGTGCGCAGAGGCTATCGGGTGGCGGTCGATCCGCCGTTGTATGGCAATCGTATTCATGCCGATGACGCTGCTGGCTTGCTGGCCTTTCTGCTTGAGGCCAATCAGCACGGGCGCAAGCTGGAAGATTGCTATATCGGTGTCGACGATGCGCCGGCACCCCTGGCAGAGGTCGTGGCCTGGCTACGCGAGTATCTGGGCGTTACCGAATGGGCGGAAGATTCCAGCGTGCGTCGTACGGGCAGCAAGCGCTGCAGTAATGCGCGGATCAAGGCGTTGGGCTGGGAGCCCAGGTATCCGAGCTTCCGTGAGGGCTATGCGGCAATATTGGCAGATCGGCCTCAGTGAATGACAGGAGCGAGCACACTCGCTCCTGCTGCGGCGAGGATCACTGCTTTTCCAGTGTCCATTGACGATTGCCCGGGGCGAACGACGGTACTTCGTCGGCCTGCGCCCGGTTCACTGCCTGGAAGATCTCCAGGTCGTTACCCTTGCGGGTAAAGATCCACGGATTACCCTGGCCGTTGAGTTGCAGCCAAATGGTGTCGTTGCCGCCGCTCATTGAGGCGCAGTCGCCTGCCAGGCACAGGGCGTAGCGATCGGCTCCCGGCAAGCCCTGGACGGCGCCATCAGCCTGGAACTGCACGGTGTTGCCCTGGCCCTGGCCGTCGACGATCTTCCAGCTGCCACCCAGGTACGCGGCGTACAGGGCGCGCTCGAAGCTGGCACCCAGCGGCGCGCCTTCCGGAACGACGTCTTTGGGGCGGTCAAACAGCTGCTCTGGCTCGTTGTCGTTGGCCACCTGTTGCAGTTGCTTGCCGTCACGTTTCAATTCGGTGCCGGAGCTGCCATAGATCTCGATCTTCCAGGCGCCGGATTGCTCGCCCAGGACCTTGCCTTCGACATTCTCAAAACCGTTGGTGTAGCGCGCCTGACTGGCCCTGGTATTGACGTCCCATTCCAGGTTCGGGCCGTTGGCTTGCAGTGCTTCACGCAGTGGAACGCCCTTGGCGGCCGCATCGATTGCCGCCTGGTTGATCCAGGTGCCGCTGATGTCGCGGTCTGCGGGGTCACTGGCACAGCCGCCCAGAAACACCGCAAGCAATGAGAGAGCTAGCGCTTTGCGCATGAGGAAATCCTTTGGGGGCGGAGCTGGCGCAACCGTGGAGGTTGCGCCGGGCGTGTTACTCGATGACCAGAATGGCGTCCATTTCTACCTGGGAGCCCTTCGGCAGGGCAGCCACGCCGATGGCGGCGCGGGCAGGGTAAGGCTGGTCGAAGTACTTGCCCATGATCTCGTTGACCTTGGCGAAGTGGCTCAGGTCGGTGAGGAAGATGTTCAGTTTGACGATGTCCTTGAACGAGCCGCCAGCGGCTTCGGCAACGGCCTTGAGGTTCTCGAATACCTGAACGGTCTGGGCTTCAAAGCCTTCGACCAGTTCCATGGTTTTTGGATCGAGCGGGATCTGACCGGACATGTAGACGGTGTTGCCAGCCTTGATTGCCTGGGAGTAGGTGCCGATGGCAGCCGGGGCCTTGTCGCTGGTGATAACGGTCTTGGTCATATATGACTCCTTGTAATAAATGGCTTAGGCACGCATGCGGGTGATACGGATCACCCCGGTCAGGGCGCGCAGTTTCTTGATCACGCGGGCCAGGTGTACGCGGTCGTGCACGCTGACCACCAGTTGAACCACGCTGATGCGACCATCGCGCTCGTCCATGCTGATTTTCTCGATATTGCCGTCGGCGGCGTTGACGCTGCTGGCCAGCAACGCGATCAAACCGCGCTGGTGCTCCAGCTCGACGCGCAACTCGACATTGAATTCGCCGGTGACATCCTTGGCCCACGAGAGCTGGATGCATTTTTCCGGGTTGTGGCGGATTTCGCTGATATTGCGGCAGTTGTCCAGGTGCACGACCATGCCTTTGCCTGCGGACAGGTGGCCGACAATCGGGTCGCCCGGGATCGGCGTGCAGCATTTGGCATAACTGAGCACCAGGCCTTCGGTGCCGCGGATCGCCAGCGGGCCCTCGGGGCTTGGCAGTTGTTCGCCTTCGCCAAGCAGGCGGCGCGCCACGACATAGGCCATGCGGTTGCCCAGGCCAATGTCCTCCAGCAGGTCTTCGATCAGCTCCAGGCGGTACTCGGCAAGCATCGCCTTGATGCGTTCGGCCGGGATTTGCTCCAGCGAACTGTCGAAACCGTTGAGAACCTTGTTCAGCAGGCGTTCGCCAAGGCTGATGGACTCGGAGCGGCGCTGCAGTTTCAGGGCATGGCGAATGTGTGTGCGGGCCTTGCCGGTGACCACAAAATTGAGCCAGGCCGGGTTCGGTCGTGCCCCGGGAGCGCTGACGATCTCGACGGTGGAACCACTCTGCAGCGGTTCGGACAACGGCGCGAGACGGCGATTGATCCGGCAGGCAATACAGCTATTGCCCACATCGGTGTGCACCGCGTAGGCGAAGTCGACCGCCGTGGAGCCTTTGGGCAGCTCCATGATCCGGCCTTTGGGCGTGAACACGTAGACCTCGTCCGGGAACAGGTCGATCTTCACGCTTTCGATGAATTCCAGCGAGTTGCCGGCACGCTGCTGCATTTCCAGCACGCCCTTGACCCACTGACGGGCGCGGGCGTGGGTGCCTTTTGGCTGCTCGTCGCCACTGGACTTGTACAGCCAGTGCGCGGCGATGCCATTGTTGGCCATCTCTTCCATTTCACGGGTGCGGATCTGGATTTCGATCGGTACGCCATGCATGCCGAAGAGCGTGGTGTGCAGCGACTGGTAGCCGTTGGCCTTGGGGATTGCGATGTAATCTTTGAAGCGTCCTGGCAAAGGCTTGTACAGGTTGTGCACGGCACCCAGCACGCGGTAGCAGGTGTCGACCTTGTCGACGATGATCCGGAACGCATACACGTCCATGATCTCGTTGAAGGCCCGACGCTTGCCGCGCATTTTCTTGTAGATGCCGTACAGGTGTTTCTGCCGACCGCTGACTTCGCCTTGGATGCCGTCGATCGCCAGGCAATGGCCCAGGGACTCTTCGATCTTGTTGACGATTTCCTTGCGGTTGCCCCGGGCGCGTTTGACCGCCTGATTGATCCGCGCGGAGCGCATCGGGTGCATGGCCTTGAAACCGAGGTCTTCGAATTCTATGCGGATGGCGTGCATGCCCAGCCGGTTGGCAATGGGGGCATAGATTTCCAGGGTTTCCTTGGCGATGCGTCGGCGCTTTTCACCGGACAGTACTTCCAGGGTGCGCATGTTGTGCAGGCGGTCGGCCAGCTTGACCAGGATCACGCGAATGTCGCGAGCCATGGCCATGGCCATTTTCTGGAAGTTTTCGGCCTGGGCTTCGGCCTTGGTCTCGAAGTTCATCTGGGTCAGTTTGCTGACCCCATCGACCAATTCGGCCACGGTTTCGCCGAACTGCGCTTGCAGCGCTTCCTTGGCGATCCCGGTGTCTTCGATCACGTCATGCAGCATCGCGGCCATCAGGCTCTGATGGTCCATGTGCATGTCGGCAAGAATATTGGCCACGGCAAGAGGATGCGTGACGTACGCCTCGCCGCTACGGCGGCGTTGGCCGTCGTGGGCTTGTTCGGCGTAGAAGTACGCTCGGCGGACCAGATTGACCTGGTCATTGCCGAGGTAGGTCGATAAGCGATCGGCGAGGGCGTCTATGCTGGGCATGATGTCTCCTGCCACAAGCTGTGATCCCGCGCCGTGCTACGTCGACCAGGCATAGGCTTAGACGGCCTCGTTGGACTCGTCCTCGAACGCTGCGAACAGCGGTTCGTCTTCGACGATTTCAGCATTGGCGATGAACTCGTAGCTCATCAGGCCTTCGGCGATTTCGCGCAAGGCGACTACGGTAGGCTTGTCGTTTTCCCACTGGACCAGTGGCTCTTTGCCGCCGGTGGCCAGTTGACGGGCACGCTTGGTAGAGAGCATGACCAGCTCAAAGCGGTTTTCCACGTGTTCTAGGCAGTCTTCAACGGTTACGCGGGCCATGGTATTCCTCGGAGCGAATGCAATATGCGCGCTGCCCGGTTGGGCGAGCGGACTCAACAGTTTAAAAAATCACCAGCGATTAGGGAAGCGCTGATTTTTTAACCAAGCCCTTCAACGCGCTGCAAGTACCAATGTAAAGCCCTTGCAGCTGTTTTGGGAAGTGCTGTTTCAACCCAGCAGTTCGGCCAATAATTTGCCGTGACGCTGCTGCTGGCGTTTTTGATGCAACTGATTGGCCCGAAAAATCGCTTTCAGGTCGTGCAGGGCGTGGGCAAAGTCATCGTTGATGATCAGGTAGTCGTAGTCGACGTAGTGGCTCATCTCGCTGACCGCTTCGCGCATGCGGCCATCGATGATCTCGTCGCTGTCCTGGCCGCGGTTGGTCAGGCGCTGGTGCAAGGCCTGCAGTGACGGCGGCAAAATGAAGATCGAGCGGGCCTGGGGCATTAGTTTGCGCACCTGTTCGGCGCCCTGCCAGTCGATTTCCAGGATTAGGTCGTGGCCTTCATCCAGCGTCTGCTGCAGGTGGCTTTGCGACGTGCCGTAGAGATTGCCGAACACTTCGGCGCGCTCGAGAAAGTCGCCATGCTCGATCATCTTGACGAACTCGCTGCGCTCGACGAAGTGATAGTTCACGCCGTTCACTTCACCGGGGCGCATGGCGCGGGTGGTGTGGGAAACGGAAACGCGAATCTCCTGGTCGGCGTCGGTCAGGGCCTTGACCAGACTGCTTTTGCCCGCGCCCGAAGGTGCGGAAATGATGTACAGGGTGCCGGTGCTGTGGGTCATGTCGGGGTAGCCTTACTCTATGTTCTGCACTTGTTCGCGCATTTGCTCAATCAACACTTTGAGGTTGACTGCCGCCTGGGTGCTGCGCGGGTCGAAGGCCTTGGAGCCCAGGGTGTTGGCTTCGCGGTTGAGTTCCTGCATCAGGAAATCCAGGCGTCGGCCGGCGGCGCCACCGGACTTGAGTACGCGGCGGACTTCAATGATATGGGTACTCAGGCGGTCCAGTTCTTCGGCGACGTCGCTCTTTTGCGCGAGCATCACCATTTCCTGCTCGAGACGCTGCGGATCGAGCTCGGCCTGCATGTCGGCAAAGCGGTCGAGGACTTTCTGGCGCTGGGTGGCGAGCATTTGTGGCACCAGTTCCCGCAGGGTCACGACGTCTTGTTCAATCGAGGTCAGGCGCTCGTTGATCAGGCGTGCCAGTTCCGCACCTTCGCGCTCACGGCCGGCCTTGAGTTCTTTCAGGCCCTGGTTGAACAGCGCCAGCGCCTCGGCATTCAAGGCTTGCGGGTCAGTCGCATCGCCCACCAGAACGCCAGGCCACGCCAGCACCTCCAGCGGGTTGAGGGCGGCGGGATTGGTGATCAGGCTGGCGACCGTCTCGGCGGCGGCAATCAGTTGCGCAGCGCGTGCCTGGTCAATCTGCAGCGTCTTGCCGGTGCTTTCTTCGGTAAAGCGCAGTGTGCACTCCAGCTTGCCGCGCGACAGGCCCTGGCGCAGCGCCTCGCGCACATTGCCTTCGAGGTCGCGGAATGACTCCGGCAGGCGCAGGTGCGGCTCGAGGTAGCGGCTGTTGACCGAGCGCAGCTCCCAGCTCAGGGTGCCCTGGCTGCCGGCTTTTTCGACGCGGGCGAAGGCGGTCATGCTGTGCACCATGGAGGTACCTCGCGATACAGGTCGGCGCCAAACCATGAGGTTCGACGCTCCTGATTGAATGAATTAAAGCCCACAGGCTGTAAAGGCGCAGGATTGTAGCGCAGTGCAGTGGATGCTCCCAAACCGGACGCGTGTCAAAGCCCGACAGTGCGTTGCGGCATGCGTTGTAGAGCCTTCGCTCGTCGCCGGTTTTTTTTAGAAGTGCCCAGGCGGGCGCGGGCGACCTATAATGCCGGGTAGTTTTCCGTCCTCTGTACAGGTGTTCCTCTATGAAACGTCCAAGTGGTCGCGTTGCCGATCAGCTCCGCTCGATCCGCATCACCCGCAACTACACCAAACACGCCGAGGGATCTGTACTGGTCGAGTTCGGTGACACCAAGGTGATCTGCACCGTCAGCGTCGAGAACGGCGTGCCGCGTTTCCTCAAGGGCCAGGGCCAAGGGTGGTTGACCGCTGAGTACGGCATGCTGCCGCGCGCCACCGGCGAGCGTAACCAGCGTGAAGCGAGCCGCGGCAAGCAAGGCGGTCGCACCCTGGAAATCCAGCGCCTGATCGGCCGCTCCCTGCGCGCCGCGCTGGACATGTCCAAACTGGGCGATGTGACCCTGTACGTCGATTGCGATGTCATCCAGGCTGACGGCGGTACCCGTACTGCCTCGATCACCGGCGCCATGGTGGCCCTGGTCGATGCACTGAAAGTGATCAAGAAGCGCGGCGGCCTGAAGGGCGGCGATCCACTCAAACAAATGATTGCCGCGGTTTCGGTCGGCATGTACCAGGGCGAGCCGGTATTGGACCTCGACTACCTCGAAGACTCCGCTGCCGAGACCGACCTGAACGTGGTGATGACCAGCACTGGTGGCTTCATCGAGGTCCAGGGCACTGCCGAAGGCGCGCCGTTCCAGCCGGAAGAGCTGACCGCGATGCTCGAGTTGGCGAAGAAAGGCATGGGCGAAATCTTCGCCCTGCAACAAGCCGCGCTGGCGGACTGATAGATCCCGTTGCCGGCAAGGAGAGCGTCATGAGTGATGAGCAACTTCCACTGCCCGTGCCGAGCCGTCAGGTTCGCCAGTGGGCGATGTTCTGCCATCTCTCGGCCTTGCTGGGGATCTGGGTACCCTTTGGTTCTCTGATCGGGCCGCTGATTCTGTGGCAGATGAAGCGGGAAACTGACCCATTCATCGACGATCAGGGCAAAGAGGCACTGAATTTCCAGATCAGCGTGGCCATCGCTTCGGCCATCTGCCTGCTGTTGATGGTAGTGGTAATCGGCTTTTTCCTGTTCGGCCTAGTGGCCATCGGTGCGTTAGTACTGACGATCATTGCCGGGGTGAAAGCCAATGAAGGGGTGCCTTATCGGTATCCGTTCACCTGGCGGTTGATCAAGTAAGCCAGGGCGCTGCCGCTGAAGGAAGCGCGGTCCACTGCAGATAAAGAAAATGCCCCGACCTGTCGGGGCATTTGTTTTTCTGCGGTTGGGTTCTTCTGTCATATTGCTCGATGGCGGCCAGGTAAATAAAACTCATTCCAATAAATGGCTGATATATCAAATATCCAGTTACAAGCTGCAATGCCTTGTAAGCTTGGCAATTGGATTTGACGATTGATAAAGTTGCGCCACGTAATATTCGCTCAGAAATATTTCGATATATTCGGGCCATTGACGGTCGTTGAATTAAAAGCTAGCCGGTGTTGAGACGAATCAACCTGTTCAAGAGGCGTGTCCAGGTAAACAGTTCGCCTCTGGATATATGATAAAGAACTTACAAATGCTTCAGCTCGATTTTTATGGGACGCTTGTCGCCGCTTCTTTAGTGCTGTTATTAGGGCGTGGTCTCGTTGCCCGTTTCGGATTTCTGCGCACTTACAATATTCCTGAACCTGTAGCAGGCGGACTGGTAGTTGCTCTATTTCTTTTGATCTTGCGTGTACTGGATATCGAAGTTCGATTTGATACTTCGCTGCAAACGCCGTTGATGCTGGCGTTTTTTGCCACCATTGGCTTGAGTGCCGACTTCGCGAGTTTGAAGAAAGGTGGCCGGGTGGTGGGGATCTTCCTGCTGGCGGTTACCGGGCTTCTGGTTGTACAAAATGCCATGGGTATCGGACTTGCCAAGGCGCTGGGGCTCGATCCGTTGATGGGCCTGCTGACAGGCTCTATTACATTGGCAGGCGGCCATGGTACCGGCGCTGCGTGGGGGGCGACCTTCAGTGAAAAGTACGGCCTGGCCTCCGCCTCTGAACTGGCGATGGCATCCGCGACCTTTGGCTTGGTGCTGGGCGGCTTGATTGGTGGTCCAGTTGCGCGCCTGCTCATTGGTCGCGTCAAAACTCCGGGTCTAGACCATGGAAAGCCGCAGTGTCCAAAAGGCTTTGAGCAGCCAAACAAGGAGCGTGCAATTACGCCATTTTCGTTTATCGAAACCCTGGCTCTGATTGCGGTCAGTCTTTTGGCGGGTACTCTGCTCAATGGCCTGCTGCTGGGAACTGCGTTTGAGTTGCCGACCTTTGTGTGTGTTTTGTTTGTCGGCGTGCTTTTAAGAAACGGACTTTCAGCGCTTGGCATGTATCAGGTATTTGAGCGTGAAGTTTCTGTGCTGGGAAATGTCAGTTTGTCGCTGTTCCTGGCGATTGCACTTATGTCACTTAAACTGTGGGACCTGGCTGCATTGGCATTGCCGATATTTATCATTCTGGCTGTGCAAACGCTGGTCATGGCACTGTTCGCCATTTTTGTGACGTTCAGGATCATGGGCAGTAATTATGATGCGGCGGTATTGTCGGCAGGGCATTGCGGTTTCGGTCTGGGTGCCACGCCAACGGCCATCGCTAACATGCAAGCGGTAACGCAACGTTACGGCCCTTCGCAGATAGCGTTCCTGGTGGTGCCAATGGTCGGCGCTTTCTTCATCGACATTGTCAATGTCATCGTGATCAAGTTGTATCTGGCGTTGCCGTTTTTTACCGCAGCTTGAAGTGTGGCGCGCGGGAAACACTTGGGTAAAGCGCAAAAAAATGCCCGTATCCTGCGATACGGGCATTTTCGTGATCGTCTTTTAGACCGTCAGTGATCGGCTGCTTAGATCGTCAGCGTCCAGTCATAGTCCACGATCAACGGCGCGTGTTGCGAGAACCGCGGTTGACGTGGCAGGCGTGCGCTGCGCACAAAGCGACGCAGGCCCGGGGTCAGCAACTGATAGTCGAAACGCCAGCCCAGATTGAGCATCTCAGCCTGTTCGTTGTCCGGCCACCAGCTGTACTGATCGCCTTCACGGCTGACTTCGCGCAGGGCGTCGACGTAACCCATGTTACCGACAATCTCGTCCATCCAGGCACGCTCAGGCGCCAGGAAGCCCGGGGATTGCTGGCTGTCTCGCCAGTTCTTGATATCCAGCTTCTGTTGCGCCACGTACAGCGAGCCACAGTAGATGTACTCGCGCCGCTTGCGCCGCTGTTTATCGAGATAACGGGCGAAATCGTCCATTAGCTTGAACTTCTGGTTCAAGTCTTCATCGCCGTTCTGCCCCGAAGGGAGCAGCAAGGTCGCGATGCTGACCTTGTCGAAATCGGCTTGCAGGTAGCGCCCGTAGCGGTCTGCCGTCTCGAAACCGAGACCGCTGATGACCGCCTTCGGTTGCAGCCGCGAATACAAAGCCACACCGCCTTGGGCGGGAACTTCGGCATCGCAGGCATAAAGGAAGTAGCCGTCCAGTTGGAAGGCTGGATCGTCCAGTTCAAAGGCGGAGGCGCGGGTGTCCTGCAAGCAGATGACGTCGGCATTCTGGGCTTGCAGCCAACTGAGCAAACCGCGCTCGACTGCCGCCTGAATACCATTGACGTTCACACTGATGATCCGCATAAATGGCCCCAAAAATCGCGTGCGTGTATGATACACGGCGTCAAGCTAATTAGCTAAATCCGTGGTATTTGGGGTTTTTTGCATGCAAGCGTATCAACGCGATTTCATTCGTTTTGCCATCGATCGCGGCGTTTTGCGCTTCGGTGAGTTCACCCTGAAGTCCGGGCGTACCAGTCCTTACTTCTTCAATGCTGGCCTGTTCAACTCGGGTTCGGCGCTGGCGCAGCTGGGGCGTTTCTACGCCGCGGCCATCGCCGAGAGCGGTATTTCCTTTGATGTTCTGTTTGGCCCGGCCTACAAGGGCATTCCTTTGGCGGCCACCACTGCGGTGGCGCTGGCCGAGCATCACGATCGTGATCTGCCTTGGTGCTTCAACCGCAAGGAAGCCAAGGCCCACGGCGAGGGCGGCAGCCTGGTGGGCGCGCCGTTGACCGGTGAAGTGTTGATCATCGACGACGTGATCACGGCGGGCACGGCAATCCGTGAAGTGATGCAGATCATTGCTTCCCAGGACGGTGCCAAGGCCGCCGGCGTGTTGATTGCGCTGAACCGCCAGGAGCGCGGCAATGGTGAATTGTCGGCGATCCAGGAAGTGGAGCGCGATTTCGGGATTCCGGTGATCAGCATCGTTTCGCTGAACCAGGTGCTGGAATTCCTTGCAGACGATCCGCAGCTCAAGCAGCATCTGCCAGCCGTGGAAGCGTACCGCGCACAGTTCGGCGTTTGACCATAAATCTGTGTGGGGGCGGGCAAGCCCGCTCCCACAGGTTGTTCGCTGAATAAAAAAGACCCCGCTTAGCCAGGCTGAGCGGGGTCTTTTTGTCTGCGCTGTTGCTTACGGACGCTTGCGATTGCTGATCAGGGTGCCGACACCGGTGTCGGTGAAGATTTCCAGCAGGATCGCATTCGGCACGCGACCGTCGATGATCAGCGAGCTACCCACGCCGCCCTGCACCGCTTCGAGTGCGCAACGGATCTTCGGCAGCATGCCGCCGTAAATGGTGCCGTCGGCGATCAGTTCGTCAACTTGCTGGGTGGTCAGGCCGGTCAGGACTTGCCCGGACTTGTCCATCAGGCCGGCGATGTTGGTCAGCAGCATCAGCTTCTCGGCTTTCAGCGCTTCGGCCACCTTGCCGGCCACCAGGTCGGCGTTGATGTTGTAAGACTCGCCATTGTCACCTACGCCGATTGGCGCGATCACCGGAATGAAGTTGCCCTTGACCAACAGGTTCAGCAGTTCGGTGTTGATGCCCGTCACTTCGCCTACCTGACCGATGTCGATGATTTCCGGTTGGGTCATCTCCGGGGTCTGGCGCGTCACGGTGAGCTTCTTCGCACGAATCAGCCCGGCGTCTTTGCCGGTCAGGCCAATGGCGCTGCCACCGTGGCTGTTGATCAGGTTGACGATGCTTTTGTTGACCTGGCCGCCGAGGACCATTTCTACCACGTCCATGGTCGCAGCATCGGTGACGCGCATGCCGTCGACAAAGTGGCTTTCAATCGACAGGCGCTTGAGCAGATCACCGATCTGCGGGCCGCCGCCGTGAACGACCACCGGGTTGATACCCACGGCTTTCATCAAGACGATGTCGCGGGCGAAGCCGGTTTTCAGCTCCTCGCTTTCCATCGCGTTGCCGCCGTATTTGATCACCAGGGTCTTGCCGACATAACGTCGGATGTAGGGCAACGCTTCGGACAGGACCTGGGCGGTGTGGGCGGCGGCTTCGCGTTCGAGGGTCATTCAGGGCTCCGGGTGAATCAGAACGGTAGTTGGAGATCAGGTGCAACACGCTTCAGTTGGGTGTGGAACACATCCTTGATGCGCTGCAATTCAGCCTCGTCATCGGCCTCGAAGCGCAGTACCAGCACCGGTGTGGTGTTGGAGGCGCGTACCAGGCCCCAGCCTTTGGCATAGTCGACTCGCACACCGTCAATGGTGGTCAGGTCGGCACCGTCGCCCCACTGGGCGTCGTGCAGTGCATCAATGATGCTGAATTTGCTCTCTTCGGTCACATGGATATTGATTTCCGGCGTGGAAATATCGTTCGGGAAGGTCGCGAACAGCTCTTCAGCGCTGGATTTTTCCTGGCTGAGGATTTCCAGCAGGCGTGCGGCGCTGTAGATGCCGTCGTCGAAACCGAACCAACGCTCCTTGAAGAAGATATGGCCGCTCATTTCGCCGGCCAGCAAAGCGCCGGACTGCTTCATTTTCTTTTTGATCAGCGAGTGACCGGTCTTCCACATCAGCGACTGGCCGCCATATTCCTTGATCAGCGGGATCAGACGGCGGGTGCATTTGACGTCGAAAATAATCTGCGCATCCGGATTGCGGGCCAGCACGTCGCGAGCAAACAGCATCAGCAGACGATCAGGGAAGACGATGGTCCCGGTGTTGGTCACCACACCGACGCGGTCGCCGTCGCCGTCGAAGGCCAAGCCGATGTCAGCTTGGGTTTCCTTGACCTTGGCAATCAAATCGACCAGGTTTTCCGGTTTACCCGGGTCCGGGTGGTGGTTGGGGAAATTGCCGTCGACCTCGCAGAACAACGGAATGACTTCGCAATTCAGCGCTTCGATCAATTGCGGGGCAATGACGCCCGCGGCGCCGTTACCGCAATCGACCACCACTTTCAGACGTCGGTCCAGCTTGATGTCCTGGACGACTTCAGTGGTATAGCGGTCGAGGATTTCAACCCGTGTCACGCTGCCCTGACCGCTGGTCAGATTGTTGGTTTTCAGGCGCTCGTGCAGCGCCTGGATTTGCTCATTGGCCAAGGTGTCGCCGGCAATGACGATCTTGAAACCGTTGTAGTTCGACGGGTTGTGGCTGCCAGTGAGCATCACCCCGGACTTGCCGGCCAGCACGTTGGCGGCGTAGTACAGCGCGGGTGTCGGCACGAGGCCGACGTCGCTGACATGGCAACCGCTTTCAGCGATGCCGCGGATCAGTTCGGCAACCAGCTCGGGGCCGGACAAACGACCATCACGGCCGACGGAAATGTTCGGCTCGCCTTGGGCCAGGCTCTGCGAGCCGATGGCGCGGCCGATCCAGTAGGCGGTTTCGGCATTGAGGAATTCAGGCACCGTGCCGCGAATGTCGTAGGCGCGGAAGATGCTGTCGGGTAGCGTCGGGGCGACAGGGGCGGGGCTGCTCATCTGCACAAATGCTCCATCTCGAAAGTGGCGGGACACGCCGGCGATTCAATTCGACGGCAGGCTCAAACTGAAGGGTATGACGGCGTTTTCCACCCAGAGTTCGTGGTATGAAAGGGCCATGACGCCTTGTCTGGCGTGGCTTTGGCTCGCCAATGCCTTGAATTTCGGCGCTAAACCTTGCAGATGACAATCTGAAATTCATGGCGAGGAATGCCTGCTCGCCATGACGGGTTTTTCCCGGTTACTGGGTCCCGGAGTGGCCGAAACCGCCAGCGCCGCGCTCGGTTTCAACGAATTCCTCAACCATTTCGAAGTGCGCTTGCACAACCGGCACCAACACCAGCTGCGCCAGGCGCTCGCCGACGGTCATGGTGAAATCAGTCTGGCCACGGTTCCAGCAGGACACCATCAGCGGGCCCTGGTAGTCGGAGTCGATCAGGCCAACCAGGTTGCCCAGTACGATGCCGTGTTTGTGGCCCAGGCCCGAACGCGGAAGGATCAGTGCCGCCAGGCCCGGATCGCCGATGTACACCGACAGGCCGGTGGGGATCAGCAGGGTTTCACCCGGTTTGATCACCGTGTCCTGGTCCAGCATGGCCCGCAGGTCAAGGCCGGCGGAGCCAGGGGTGGCGTACTGGGGCAGCGGGAATTCGCGGCCGATGCGTGGGTCGAGGATTTTGGCTTGCAAAGCGTGCATACGAGTTAAACCTGGTTCAGACGTTCGGCGATAAAAGTGATCAGCTGGCGGGCAATCTTGCCCTTGCTGGTCTGGGCGAAAAGGGTGGCTTGCAGTTCACGGTCGATCACGCTGCAAGCGTTTTCCTCGCTGTTGAAGCCAATGCTGGGGTTGGCCACGTCATTGGCGACGATCAAGTCGAGGTTCTTGTCCTTGAGCTTGCGTGCGGCGTAATCGAGCAGGTGTTCGGTCTCGGCGGCGAAGCCGACGCTGAACGGACGATCGGGGCGGGTGGAAATGGTGGCCAGAATGTCTGGGTTACGCACCATTTGCAGGACAAAACCATCGCCGGTCGTAGGGTCTTTCTTGAGTTTTTGTGGCGCAACGACTTCCGGGCGGTAGTCTGCAACCGCGGCGGAGGCAATAAACAGGTCACACGGGATCGCGGCTTCACAGGCGGCGAGCATGTCGCGAGCGCTGACCACATCGATGCGCGTGACTCGATCTGGCGTCGGCAAATGCACCGGACCGGTGATCAAGGTGACGCGGGCGCCCGCTTCGACAGCGGCTTCAGCCAGGGCGAAACCCATTTTTCCGGAGCTGTGGTTGGTGATGTAGCGCACCGGATCGATGTTTTCCTGGGTCGGGCCGGCGGTGATCAGGACGTGGCGGCCGGTCAATGCCTGGCGCTGGAAGCAGTCGGCGGCACATTGGGCCAGGTCATCGGCTTCCATCATGCGGCCCATGCCCACGTCGCCGCAGGCCTGGCTACCTGACGCCGGGCCGAAGACCTTGAGACCCCGGCTCTCGAGCAATTGGGTATTGGCCTGGGTAGCCGGGTCGCGCCACATGGCCTGGTTCATGGCGGGTGCCAAGGCGACGATGGCGTCGGTGGCCAGTACCAGGGTGGTCAGCAGGTCGTTGGCGATGCCCTGGGCCAGGCGGGCGATCACGTCCGCGGTGGCCGGTGCGATCAGCACCAGGTCTGCCCATTTGGCCAGTTCGATGTGGCCCATCGCGGCTTCGGCGGCCGGGTCCAGCAGGTCCAGGTGCACCGGGTGCCCGGAGAGCGCCTGCATGGTTAGCGGGGTAATGAACTCGCTGCCGCCACGGGTCATGACCACGCGCACTTCTGCGCCCTGGTCGATCAGGCGGCGAACCAGTTCGGCGCTCTTGTAGGCCGCAATGCCGCCGCCGACGCCCAGAACGATGCGTTTCCGATACAGCCGCTGCATAGGTCTGCCTTTCATTTCGTTGATGACTGCATGGCGAAACCCCCTCCCCAGGGTGAAATCGCCTGCAAAAAAGATGGGCTACGATATCACAGCGACCGCAACGGAACAGCGGCGCCCACATACAGGGAGGTGCTATGAGCATTCGGGATTGGCCGGCGACGGAACGGCCGCGAGAGAAACTTCTGGAACTGGGTTCGGCGAGCCTGTCGGACGCTGAGCTTCTGGCTATTTTCCTGCGCACCGGGGTCGCTGGGAAAAGTGCCGTCGACCTTGCGCGGCACCTGCTGAAGCAATTTGGCAGCCTGCGCAGTCTGTTCGAGGCGGACCAGCAGGCATTCGCCAGCCAGTTGGGGCTGGGCCCGGCAAAGTTCGCCCAGTTGCAGGCAGTGCTCGAGATGGCTCGCCGTCACCTGGCGGAGCGCTTGAGCCTTGAATCGGTGCTCAAGAGTCCGGATGACGTGCGCAACTACCTCAAAGCCATGTTGCGGCACGAGCCGCATGAGGTGTTTGGCTGTCTGTTTCTGGATACCCGGCATCGGGTGCTGGCATTCGAGACGCTGTTTCGCGGTTCGATCGATAACACCAGCGTCCATCCACGCCAGGTGGTCAAGCGCGCATTGGCACACAACGCGGCAGCATTGATCCTGTGCCACAACCATCCTTCCGGGCATGCGGAGGCCAGCCAGGCTGACCGAATGCTCACCAAGCGCCTGCAGGAGGCGCTGGAGCTGGTTGACGTGCGGGTGCTTGACCACTTTATCGTGGGAGACGGTGATCCCTTGTCGATGGCCGAATACGGCTGGATGTGAGCGCCGAGCCCCCTGTAATCGGAGCGAGCCTGCTCGCGATCAACGCACACAAGATGACTGAAACGACGCCATCGCGAGCAGGCTTGCTCCTACAGGTTCTGCGGGTTACTTGATATTGACCTTGGAAAAGTCCTGGCGGCCAAACGGGCTGACTTGATAACCCTGAACGTCCTTGCGCGTCAGGGCATAGGCAGTAGGGTGGGCCAGTGGCAGCCAAAGGGCCTGCTGATGAATCTGCGCCTGGGCCTGTTCATAGAGCTTGCTGCGCACGCCTTGCTCGGTGGTGGTCTTGCCGGCGCTGATCAGCTTATCCAGGCCTTGGTCGCAATACCGCGCAAAGTTGGTACCCGACTTGACTGCGGCGCAGGAAAATTGCGGTGTCAGGAAGTTGTCCGGGTCACCGTTGTCGCCGGCCCAACCCATGAACAGCAGATCATGCTCGCCGGCCTTGGCGCGACGAATCAACTCGCCCCATTCGATCACGCGGATTTCTGCCTGAATGCCGATTTCCGCCAGGTCAGCCTGCAGCAGTTGGGCGCCCAGGCTCGGGTTGGGATTGAGCAGACTGCCGGAGGGGCGCGTCCAGATGGTGGTCTGGAAACCCTCCTTGAGGCCGGCCTTGGTCATCAACGCTCGAGCCTTGGCCAGGTCTTTGGGATAGTCGGGCAGGTCTTTGGCATAGCTCCAGGTATTGGGCGGGTAAGGCCCGTTTGCGGCTTGCGCAGTGTCTTCGAAGACTGCCTTCAGATAGCTCGGCTTGTCGAACGCGAGGTTGATCGCCTGGCGCACTTCCGGCTTGTCCAGAGGTGGGTGAGTGCTGTTGATCGCCACGAAGGCGGTCATGAACGCCGGCGTGCTCTCGACCTTGAGGGTGGGCTCCTGGGTGGCGGCCTGGACATCCAGCGGTTTGGGCGACAGGGCAATCTGGCACTCGTTACGCCGCAGTTTTTGCAGGCGCACGTTGGCATCCGGGGTGATAGCGAATATCAGGGGATCGACTGCAGGCTTGCCCGCGAAGTAGTCGCGGTTGGCCTTGTAGCGAATTGAAGCGTCTTTCTGGAAGCGCGCAAAAACGAAGGGGCCGGTGCCGATCGGTTGGCTATTGAGCTTTTCCGGGGTGCCGGCCTTGAGTAACTGATCCGCGTATTCCGCCGAATAGATTGAAGCGAAGCCCATGCTCAGGGTCGCGAGGAAGGTTGAATCGGCGTGGTCAAGAGTGAAGCGCACGGTCAGCGGGTCAAGGGCGTCGATTTTCTTGATCAATGCGGGCAGCTGCATCGACTGGGCATGGGGGAAGCCGCTTTGGGCGACTTTGTGCCAGGGGTTGGCCGGATCGAGCATGCGATCAAAGCTGAATTTCACGTCTTCAGCGGTCATTTCGCGGGTCGGACTGAAATAGTCGGTGCGGTGAAACTTAACCTGCGGGTGCAGTTTGAACACGTACGTCAGGCCATCGGCCGAGACTTCCCAGCTGTCGGCCAGGCTCGGGATCACCTTGGCGCTGCGGGTGTCAAAGTCCACGAGGCGATTCATCAATACGTCGGCCGATGCGTTGGTGGTGGTCAGCGAATTGTATTGAACGACATCGAAGCCCTCCGGGCTGGCCTCGGTGCAGACGCTCAGGGCGGCAGCCTGGGCCAGTGGGCTCAGCAAGAGTGGGGCGAGCAACAGCGGTAGGGCAGCGAGGCGCATGTGTGGATTCCTTTGCAGATCGAAGGCCCATCTGCGAGTGCAGTCTGGAAAAGGCTTACCCTAGTGGCCTGTCTTGCAAATGACTATCCCCTTTTTCAATTTGTCGGTGCTTCTAATAGGCGGGCAAGGTCCCGCCATGCTGCGAATTAGCGTAAAGTAGCGCCGGTGTAGCTTGAGGGTGAGCCGCTTTGTCGATGTTCTGCGACGAGTGGTCTTTCCCACTGATAGCCTTTATCCAAAGCGCCTGGCGCCGTAAAACCGGGCTTTTGGAAAACTCTATTTACACCAATAGTTGTTGCCCTGAGGTCTTTCTGGTATAAAGCAGCGCTCTTTTCTAGGGGCCCGGTTCCTTCACTGTAGGTGTAGCCGGTAAGACCTCTAAAGAAACGCGGCGCCTGGCGCCACAATGACTAGAGATTAAGCGGCCAACCCATGCCGGGTTGGGCATGTGGTTTTAGAGGGCTGAGGCATGTCTAGAGTATGTCAAGTTACCGGTAAGGGTCCGGTAACCGGGAATAACATTTCCCACGCAAACAACAAAACCCGTCGTCGTTTCCTGCCGAACCTGCAGCATCACCGCTTTTGGGTTGAAGAAGAGAAACGTTTCGTGCGTCTGCGCGTATCCGCCAAAGGCATGCGTATCATCGACAAGCGCGGCATCAGCGTCGTGCTGGCCGAACTTCGTCGCGATGGCAAGGTTTAAGGGAGCTAATCATGCGTGAATTGATTCGTTTGATCTCGAGCGCCGGTACTGGTCACTTCTACACTACCGACAAGAACAAGCGTACTACCCCGGACAAAATCGAGATCAAGAAATATGATCCGGTTGTTCGCAAGCACGTGATCTACAAGGAAGGCAAAATCAAGTAATTGATTTTTCCCTCTTACGAAAAAGGCCCGTATCGCGAGATACGGGCCTTTTTTGTTGCGCCGCGAACAGCCGTCAGGCAGTCAACCGCACTGAATGCTGACGATGACTCTGTCGGCATTGGTCAGCAGGCTGATGCGATTCGGCACTCGCTTGCGATCCGAGGCATAGCGCGGGCCGGTGACCCTTACCGGTGCGCCATTGGCCCTGGCGCGAACCTCTTCGAGCAGTTGCGGGGTGAACGTCTGGCCTACTGTGTATTGGGCGATCGAAACATCGCACAGGTCTTGTGTATCAGGCATTGTGCCTCCTTGCAGGTTTCGGGTGGCGGACATCCTGTGCGCTCCCGTGCTGATATGGAAAAAGGCCCGTCTCACGAGAGGCGGGCCTTTTTCATTGTGCGCTTAGCGGTGCAACGCGTCTCAACCGAAGCGGAATGCTTCAATGTTGCCGCTGGCATTGGCAACGATATGAATGCGCGCAGCATCCATCTCTTTGGTCGCGACTTCGCCGGCACCTACAACGCGGTCACGGCCGGTCAGTTGGCTGACAGTAGCCTTCACGGAAGTGGTGTAAGGCTGGCCGATCAGGTGTTGCAGTGCTTGCAGTGCTTGTTCGTTGGTCATGTTCATTATTCCATTAATGAAGTGAGATGTCCGAATGGACAGGGCAATCCTCCTCCGGAAAATGACCCGCGATGCGGTAAATAGTTAGGCTTTTGCCTCAAACGCCACATAGATCTTGCGGCAGTGTTCCAGCACTTCCCAGGTGCCTTTGAAGCCGGCGGGGATGACAAACCGATCGCCAACGCGCAGGGTCTTCGCATTGCCGTCCTGGTCGCGCAGAACAGAAACGCCCTGGACGATTTCGCAGTATTCATGCTCGGTGAAATTCACCGTCCATTGGCCGACCGCACCCTCCCACACCCCGGCGTTCAACTGCCCACAAGGGCTGTTGTAATGGTTGAAGACGGTCTGCTCCGGATCGCCCTTGAGGACTTTGGCCGGATCCGGGCGATAGCGCTCGGCGGCAGTGGTGGCTTGGCTGAAGTCGACGATGTCCTGGATGCTCATTCTTGTAATCCCCCGTGAATGCGACGCGAGTGGTTGGAAAACGCCGAGTCTATGTTTATTAAAATGAACATCGCAAGGCCGTTTGTTGAGCATTTGTCAAATATATTGAAACTTGAGGTGCGGCTGGTTTAGGGTGGTGGGTGCCTCGGGCCGATTACAGGCTGGCCGGGCCCAATTCCTGACAGCGTCCGCGAACAGTGTGGGCGACGTATTCAATAAGAGGAGGACACTCGCATGACCACCCTGACTCGTGCCGACTGGGAACAACGTGCCCGCGACCTGAAAATCGAAGGCCGCGCCTACATCAATGGCGAATACACCGATGCGGTCTCCAGCGAGACATTCGAGTGCATCAGCCCGGTCGATGGTCGTCTGCTGGGCAAGATCGCCAGCTGTGACGCCGCCGATGCCCAGCGCGCCGTGGAAAACGCTCGCGCCACGTTCAACTCCGGCGTCTGGTCGCGCCTGGCGCCGGCCAAGCGCAAATCCACCATGATCCGTTTTGCCGGCCTGCTCAAGCAGCACGCCGAAGAGCTGGCTTTGCTTGAAACCCTGGACATGGGCAAGCCCATCAGCGACTCCCTGTACATCGACGTTCCCGGCGCAGCCCAGGCGCTGAGCTGGAGCGGCGAGGCCATCGACAAGATCTACGACGAAGTGGCCGCAACCCCTCATGATCAGTTGGGCCTGGTGACCCGCGAGCCGGTAGGCGTGGTTGGCGCCATCGTGCCGTGGAACTTCCCGTTGATGATGGCGTGCTGGAAGCTGGGTCCGGCGCTGTCCACCGGTAACTCGGTGATCCTCAAACCGTCCGAAAAATCGCCGCTGACCGCCATCCGTATCGCCGCACTGGCTGTCGAAGCGGGCATCCCGAAAGGCGTGCTCAACGTGCTGCCAGGCTACGGTCACACCGTCGGCAAGGCGCTCGCCCTGCACATGGACGTCGATACCCTGGTATTCACCGGTTCGACCAAGATCGCCAAGCAACTGATGGTCTATTCCGGTGAGTCGAACATGAAGCGGGTGTGGCTGGAAGCCGGTGGCAAAAGCCCGAACATCGTGTTCGCCGATGCGCCGGACCTGCAAGCCGCTGCCGAGTCCGCAGCCGGCGCCATCGCGTTCAACCAGGGCGAGGTGTGCACCGCCGGTTCGCGCCTGCTGGTGGAGCGTTCGATCAAGGACAAATTCCTGCCGCTGGTGATCGAGGCGCTGAAAACCTGGAAGCCGGGCAATCCGCTGGATCCGTCCACTACCGTGGGTGCGCTGGTCGATACCCAGCAAATGAATACCGTCCTGTCCTACATCGAGTCCGGGCACAGCGATGGCGCCAAACTGGTTGCCGGCGGCAAGCGTATCCTCGAGGAAACCGGTGGTACCTACGTCGAGCCGACCATTTTCGACGGCGTGAGCAACGCGATGAAAATCGCCCAGGAAGAAATCTTCGGCCCAGTGCTGTCGGTGATTACTTTCGACAGCGCCGAAGAAGCCGTTGCGATCGCCAACGACACTCCTTACGGCCTGGCCGCAGCGGTATGGACTCAGGACATCTCCAAGGCACACCTGACCGCCAAGGCCCTGCGCGCCGGTAGCGTGTGGGTCAACCAGTACGATGGCGGCGACATGACCGCACCGTTCGGCGGCTTCAAGCAGTCGGGCAACGGCCGTGACAAGTCGCTGCACGCGTTCGACAAGTACACCGAACTGAAGGCGACCTGGATCAAGCTGTAACGCCTCTGGCGGGCGTTCGACGCCCGCCTTGATCCACTCGCAGCCGGGCTCTTCGCAAGAAGGTCCGGCTGTGTTGTCTCTGCCATAAAAATTATCCACAGGAGCGTGGAACATGCGTTGGGGCACCTATTTCGCCGTTTTGGCGTCAGTCCTTAGTGTCGGCCTGGCCCTGGGCGTTAGCATGCCGCTGGTGTCTTTCCGCCTGGAAAGCTGGGGCTATGGCTCGTTTGCGATCGGGGTCATGGCGGCCATGCCGGCGGTGGGGGTGCTGCTGGGGGCGAAAGTCTCCAGTCGCTTGGCAGCCCGGCTGGGCACTGCCAACCTGATGCGCCTGTGTTTGTGGGCCGGCGCGCTGTCCATCGGCTTGCTGGCACTGCTGCCCAGCTACCCGGTGTGGCTGCTGCTACGGCTGATGATTGGGGTCATCCTGACCATCGTGTTCATTCTCGGTGAAAGCTGGATCAATCAATTGGTGGTCGAGCAATGGCGCGGCCGCCTGGTAGCGCTGTATGGCTGCAGTTACGCCTTGAGCCAATTGGCCGGTCCGCTGTTGCTGGGGGTGTTGGGCACTGCCAACGATATGGGGTTCTGGGTCGGCGTCGCGTTGCTGATGATTTCACCGTTGGTGCTGTTGGGGCGCAGCGGTGCACCGAGCAGTGAGGCGATGAGCGTGACTTTCAGGGACTTGCTGGGATTTTGCCGCGGCCTGCCAGCGATTGCCTGGGGGGTGTCGTTATTCGCGGCCTTCGAGGCGATGATTCTTACTTTGTTGCCGGTATATTGCCTGCAACAGGGGTTCACTGAGCAAGTCGCCCTGGCGATGGTCAGCACAGTGGTCGTAGGGGATGCATTGCTGCAGTTGCCAATTGGTGCCTTGGCGGACTATCTGTCGCGACGCGCCTTGTTCACCGGCTGTGCGGTGATCCTCATGCTCTCGAGCCTGGCGATTCCGATGCTGCTCGATACTCTGCTGATCTGGCCGCTGTGGGTATTGTTCGGGGCCAGCGCCGGCGGGCTGTTCACCTTGTCGCTGATCCTGATTGGCGAGCGTTACCGTGACGATGCCCTGGTGCGTGCCAACGCCCATGTCGCACAACTGTGGGGTATCGGTTGCCTGATCGGGCCGCTCGCTGCGGGCGCTGGCAGCCAGTGGGTCAGCGGCCACGCCTTGCCGCTGTTGATGGCGGCGGGGGCCTTTGGTCTGGTGATCCTGCTAGTGCGTCAGGGCGCGTTTGGTGAGGCGCAGCCGGCCTGAGGCTAAAGCATGCGCTCCAGACCCACAGTGTTGCTGAGCCAGGCATTGAAACGTCGCCACCAATTGCCTGGCTCACGCGTCAGGGTATGCAGTTGACCATTGTCTTCAGTGACCCAGACCACCGCGCCGTCCTCCAGTCGCACTTCGTAGCTCAAGGTCGGCGCCATGCCTTGCAAGGCCAGTTCGCGCACCCGCCCGGCCAGTTCCGGGCTGTCGACCAGAACCCCGACCTCGGTGTTCCACAGCACCGAACGCGGATCGAAATTGAACGAGCCGATGAATGCCTTTTGCCCGTCGAAGATGATCGCCTTGCTGTGCAGGCTGGAATCGGAGCCGCGATAGGTTGAGCTGCGGAACAGGTTCGGACCGCTACCACCGCCGTCGCCCGGCTGCCGGCGCAATTCAAACAGGCGCACACCGTGCTCCAGCAAGGCTTTGCGGTAGGGCGCGTAGCCGCCGTGGACCGCGGGCACGTCGGTGGCATCGAGAGAGTTGGTCAGCAGGCTGACCGCTACCCCGGCATCCGCGCGTCCGGTCAGGTAGACCAGGCCAGGCGGGCCGGGCACGAAGTAGGCGGAGACCATCACCAGTTCCTTGCTGACGCGTTGCATCTCGGGTGCCAGTTGGGTGGTCAGCAACAGCTGCGGATCGGGCTCGCCGCTGGCCAGGACTTTACTCGGCGCGTCCCACAACGCCTGGTTCCAGGCCCAGATCAGCTCGCTTCGCCAGAGGTCCAGGCGCGGATCGGTCTGGTAGGTCTTCAGTTGCTGGTAAAGCGCATGGTTCTGTCGGCGGGTCTCGTCGAGGGACGCCTGCAGCCGTTCGCGGCTCCTGGCCAGGTCGCCGGTGTCGGGCTGACTGGAGACGACTTCGGCAATGGGCTTGCTCAAGGCGCTGTTCCAGTATTGATCGAAGCTGTGCCCGAGCTGTTCAGCGACCGGGCCGATCCCCAGCAAATCGATATCGGTGAAGTTGAGCTTGGGCTCGGCATCGAAGTATTCGTCGCCAATATTGCGCCCGCCGACAATCGCCGCGCTGTTGTCAGCCAGCCACAGCTTGTTGTGCATGCGCCGGTGTTGCAGCGACAGATCAAAAAGCCGGCCCATGGCCCGCGTGACACCGGTGCTGCGGCCCAGGGCCAGGGGGTTGAACAGGCGAATCTGGATCTGCGGATGGGCGGCGAGGGTGGCGATGGTCTGATCCTGGCCATCGCTGGTGAAGTCGTCGAGCAAGATGCGAACACGCACGCCGCGGTCGGCAGCCTTGAGCAGTTCACTCACCAGCAGCCGGGTGCTGATGCCGTCATGGACGATGTAGTACTGCAAGTCGAGACTGCGTTGCGCGTTGCGGATCAGCTCGGCCCGGGCAGCGAAGGCTTCGCTGCTGTCCGAAAGCAGGCGAAAACCGGAGCGTCCCTGGTGTTCGGCCGCCTGGGCCTGGATCGAGCGGCCGAACGCCGACTCGGCCGCCGGCAATGCCTGGCTGGCCTCGCGTGGCACATTCAGGGTGGCGCAGCCGCTGATCAGCGTGACGAGTAACGCACAGAGGAGGGCGTGTCGTGGGCGCAAGACGAAGTTTCCCGCAAATGACCAGGCTCGAAGTATGGCACGGCTTTGCCGATGCTCAGCGGTCGTCGTCGGGGCATTCGGCCAGCAGCTTGATCGCCGCCGCACCGACCTTGCGCACCGCCTCTTCGACCTGAGGCGTCGGCTTGGCCGCGTAGTTCATGCGCAGGCAATTTCGGTACTTGCCCGAGGCGGAAAAGATACTGCCGACGGCGATCTGTACGCCCTGGTCGAGCAAGACCCGATTGAGCTTGAGGGTGTCGAAACTCTCCGGCAATTCCACCCACAGCATGAAGCTGCCCTGAGGGCGGCTGGCGCGGGTGCCGGCCGGAAAATAGCGACTGACCCAATCCAGCATCAGATCGCGATTGCGCTGGTATTGAGTGCGCATCCGCCGCAAATGAGGTTCGAAATGGCCGCCTTTGAGGAATTCGGCAATGGCGATCTGCGGTTGTGGCGCGGTCGAGCCGGTGCTGATGTATTTCATGTGCAGCACTCGCTCCAGGTACCGTCCCGGCGCCACCCAGCCAATGCGCAGGCCGGGGGCCAACGTCTTGGAGAACGAACTGCACAACAGCACGCGACCGTCCTCGTCGAAAGACTTGATGGTGCGGGGTCGAGGATAGGTATAGGCGAGTTCGCCATACACATCGTCTTCGATGATGGCCACGTCAAAGCGCTGGGCGAGCGTCAACAACGCGCGTTTGCGCGACTCCGGCATGATGTAGCCCAGTGGGTTGTTGCAGTTTGGCGTCAACTGTATGGCCTTGATTGGCCATTGTTCCAGAGCCAATTCCAGCGCTTCGAGGCTGATCCCGGTGAGCGGGTCGGTGGGGATTTCCAGGGCTTTCATCCCCAGGCCCTTGAGGGTCTGCATGGCCCCGTGAAAGCTCGGCGAATCCACCGCCACGATGTCACCCGGCGCACAGATTGCGCGAATGCTGGTGGACAGGGCTTCGTGGCAACCGGTGGTAATCACCAGGTCGTTGGCGCTCAACTGGCTGCCGGAGTCGAGCATCAGCCGGGCAATTTGTTCGCGCAGTTCGAGGGTGCCGTAGATGTTGTCGTAATACAGTCCGGGCATGTCCTGTCGGCGACTGATGCGCGCCAGGTTGCGCAGCAGCGGTTTCATGGTCGGCGTAGTGACGTCGGGCATGCCGCGGCCCAACTGCACCACGTCCTTGCGCGGCACGGCGCGAATCAGTTCGAGCACCTGATCCCACTGCGAAATATCCACCGGGCGCTGAGCGGGACGCCCCACTACCGGCAGCTCGGGCAGTTCGCGCCCGACCGGCACGAAATAGCCGGACTTCGGCTTGGGCCGCGCCAGGCCGCTGTCCTCCAGTACCCGATAAGCCTGTTGCACGGTGCTCAGGCTGACGCCGTGTTCAATGCTCAAGGCCCGCACCGAGGGCAGGCGGTCGCCGGGGCGGTAGAAGCCTTGTTCGATGCGGGTGCCGAGCAATTCGGCGAGGTTGACGTAAAGCGTCATGGCGCAGCCTCAGGGTGGGTACCAGTACAGATGCGTGGAAAAACCGTGATTCAGCCGGGAATTCGGAAAAACTGTATGGAAGTAATACAGCTCTATTGAATCTGTAACGGTTTTTCTGCTCCGCGCATCATGGAATCTCTGGCTACCCAAGTAAACAGGAGCATGCGAAATGAACGGCTTGAGCGATGTGCGGTTGACGTTACACAGTCAGGAACTGGAGGCAGGGCGTGAGTGGGGCATGGGTGCGCAAGCGCTGCGCAATGCCCCGTCCTGCCTGGGCCGCTGGGGCCTGTTCTGGCATCGTCTGCACACGCGCAAGACCTTGCTCGAGCTGACGCCTGAGCAGTTGCGCGATGTTGGGTTGAGCCGGGAGCAGGCGCGGGCTGAAGGCCTGAAGCCGTTCTGGCGCTTGTGATCGATCCGGTCAGACCAACTCTTTAAGGCGATGCCACAGCATGCCCAAGGCCAGCAGCGGAGAGCGCAAGTGTCGACCGCCAGGGAACGTGATGTGCGGGACCTTGGCGAACAGGTCAAAGCCGCCGCCTTGCTGGCCGCTGATGGCTTCGCCGAGCAGCTTGCCGGCCAGGTGAGTGGCATTCACCCCATGGCCTGAATACGCCTGGGCGTAATACACATTCGGTTGATCCTTGAGGCGGCCGATTTGTGGTAGGCGATTGGCGCCGATACCAATCATTCCGCCCCACTGATAGTCGATCCGCACGCTTGCCAGTTGCGGGAATACCTCGAGCATCTTTGGTCGCATATAGGCGGCGATGTCCGCCGGATCGCGGCCGGAGTAGTGACAGGCGCCGCCAAACAGCAGGCGTCGGTCTGCCGAAAGACGGTAGTAGTCCAGTGCCACACGCTGGTCGCACACTGCCATGTTCTGTGGCAGGACGGCGTGTGCCTGCTCTTCACTCAAGGGCTCGGTGGCGATGATGTAGCTGCCGGCCGGAAGCACTTTGCCGCTGAGTTCCGGGTTGAGGTTATTCAGATAGGCATTGCAGCCCAGCACCAGGGTTTTGGCGCGAACCGTGCCCTGAACTGTGTGGACTTTGATCTCCTGGCCATAGTCGATGCGCGTGACAGCGGATTGTTCGAACAATCGCACGCCCAGTTGCGTGGCGGCGGCGGCTTCGCCCAGCGCGAGGTTCAGCGGGTGCAGATGGCCGGAGCCCATATCGATCAGGCCACCGACATAGCGGTCCGACCCCACCACGCTGCGCATTTCGTCAGCCTGCAGCAGGCGAGTCTCATGGCGATAGCCAAGGCTGCGCAGCTCTGCCGCGTCTTGGGCAAAACCTTCAAGGTCGCGGGGCTTGTTGGCCAGGTCGCAGTAGCCCCAGGTCAGGTCGCAGGCGATCTGGAACTGTTCGACGCGCTGGCGGACCAGGTCCACCGCTTCCAGTCCCATCAGCTTCATCTGGCGCACACCCTCGGCGCCCAGCACCGGGGCGAACTGGTCGAGGCCATGGCCGACGCCGCGAATCAATTGCCCGCCATTGCGCCCACTGGCACCCCAACCGATCTTGCGGGCTTCGAGCAGGATCACGCTGAAGCCGCGCTGGGCCAATTCGATCGCTGTGTTCAAGCCGGAAAAGCCGCCGCCGACCACGCACACGTCAGCCAATTGTTCGCCTTGCAACACCGGATAATCCGGCTGCGCCAGGCTCGTGGCAGCGTAATAGGAGGTGGTGTGGTTGCTCGGCGCCGGTGGCTGAACGCGGACAGTCATGGGGCGATCCTGATAGTCGGGTGTTGAGTAAATTTTACGGAGCATAAGCCGGACCTTTCAGCCTGGGCAACATTGGTCGGTTGCGGCTGTATGGTGTCGTGTATTTAAGGCAAAATTCCGGCCTGTCCTATTTCGGTATTCGTTTCGATGAGCTGCAACCGCCAGACCGTCCGCACACTGCGTCAGCAGATTCCCTCATTCGAGTGTGTGCCCGGCTGCCATGATTGCTGCGGCCCGGTGACCACTTCTCCGGAAGAAATGTCGCGACTGCCGCGCAAGACCCGCGCCGAGCAGGACGCCGCCATGGACGAACTCAACTGCGTGCACCTGGGTCCTGATGGCTGCACTGTGTATGACGAACGCCCGCTGATCTGTCGTCTGTTCGGTACTACACCGAGCCTGCCATGCCCCAACGGCCGTGGCCCTGTGGAGCTGATTCACCCGCGGGTCGAGAAACAGATTCACGCCTATATGGCCAGCACACGGCAGGTTCTGGTTTAGCGATTCGGATCAATCCGGGATCGGCAGGTTCAGGCTTTCCTTTACTTCTTCCATCACGATATAGCTCTTGGACTCACGCACGTGAGGCAGCTTGAGCAGGATGTCGCCCAGCAATTTGCGGTACGAGGCCATCTCGGAAATCCGCGCCTTTACCAGGTAATCGAAGTCGCCGGACACCAGGTGACATTCCAATACATGGGGCAATTTCAGTACGGCGCGTCGGAACTCTTCAAAGGTGTCGCCGGATTTGTAGTCGAGGCTGATCTCGACGAACACCAGCAGGCTGCCCTTGAGGTGTTGCGGGTTGAGCCGGGCGTTGTAGCCCATGATGATCCCCTCGCGCTCCAGGCGCCGCACTCGCTCGGTGCAGGGCGTGGTCGACAAACCGACCTTTTCCCCCAGTTCGGTGAACGAAATCCGTCCGTCCGCTTGCAGGATCCGCAGGATGTTGCGGTCGATCTTATCCAGCTCACGTTTGGTCTGGGTGTTGGTACGCATAGGGGATGCGCCTCCGTGAAAAGGGATTTTGCCGAGAATTGTCGCCAAATATAGGCGTTTATATAGTGAAAAGCACTGGCAAATGTTTTTTACACTGCGCCCATCAATGCTCGTACACAACACACGTCAGCGGCATGCCGCGATGAGGGATAAAAAATGCGCGTTCTGGTCTTGGGTAGCGGCGTCATCGGTACCGCCAGTGCCTACTATTTGGCTCGGGCCGGCTTTGAAGTGACGGTGGTCGACCGTCAGCCAGCCGCTGCCATGGAAACCAGTTTCGCCAACGCCGGCCAGGTTTCGCCTGGTTATGCGTCGCCCTGGGCTGCGCCCGGTGTACCGCTCAAAGCCATCAAATGGCTGCTGCAGCGCCACGCACCGCTGGCGATCAAGGCCACTGCCGACATCGACCAATACCTGTGGATGGCGCAGATGCTGCGCAACTGCACCGCCAATCGTTATGCGGTGAACAAGGAGCGCATGGTCCGCCTGTCCGAGTACAGCCGTGACTGCCTCGACGAACTGCGCGCCGAAACCGGGATTGCCTACGAAGGCCGCAGCCTGGGTACTACCCAGCTGTTCCGCACTCAGGCGCAACTCGATGGCGCCGCCAAGGACATCGCCGTACTCAAGGAGTCAGGCGTTCCTTTTGAGCTGCTAGACCGCGCCGGCATTGCCCGCGTCGAACCAGCCCTGGCCAGCGTCACTGACATCCTCGCCGGTGCCCTGCGCCTGCCGAACGACCAGACAGGCGACTGTCAGATCTTCACCACACGCCTCGCTGAAATGGCAGTCAAACTGGGTGTCGAATTCCGCTTCGGCCAGGATATCCAACGCCTGGATTACGCCGGTGACCGAATCAATGGCGTGATGATCGACGGCAAGCTGGAAACCGCCGACCGTTATGTCCTGGCCCTTGGCAGCTACTCGCCGCAGTTGCTCAAGCCGCTGGGCATCAAGGCCCCGGTGTATCCGCTCAAGGGTTACTCGCTGACAGTGCCGATCACCAATCCGGCCATGGCTCCGACCTCGACCATTCTCGACGAGACCTACAAGGTCGCGATCACCCGTTTCGATAACCGCATTCGGGTCGGCGGCATGGCTGAAATCGCCGGTTTTGACCTGTCGCTGAATCCGCGTCGACGCGAAACGCTGGAGATGATCGTCAACGATCTCTATCCTCAGGGCGGTGACTTGGCCCAGGCGAGCTTCTGGACCGGCCTGCGTCCGACCACCCCGGATGGCACGCCCATCGTCGGTGCGACGCCGTTCAAGAACCTGTTCCTGAACACCGGTCACGGCACACTGGGTTGGACCATGGCCTGCGGCTCCGGCCGCCTGCTGGCAGATCTGATGGCGAAGAAGACTCCGCAAATCAGCGCCGAAGGCCTCGATATTTCTCGTTACAGCAACAGCAACCAGGAGGCTGCAAAACATGTCAATCCAGCGCCAGCTCACCAATGAGCGTTTGAGCCAGATCGTCGTCCACAGCGGTACCGTCTATCTGGCGGGCCAGGTCGGCGACGACATGAGTGCCGGAGTTGCGCAGCAGACTCGTGAAACCCTCGCCAACATCGAGCGTTTGCTGGATCTGGCGGGCACCGACAAAACCCGCCTGCTGTCGGCAACCATCTACCTGAAAGACATTGATGCCGACTTCGAAGGCATGAACAGTATCTGGGACAGCTGGCTGCCACACGGCGTTGCCCCAGCCCGGGCGACGGTTGAAGCCAAGCTCTGCGAGCCGGAAATCCTGGTCGAAATCTCGATCGTGGCTGCTCTGCCTTAAATACTCCCTCTCCCGGCGCTCATGGCGATTCACGCTGCCAGCCAGCGCCGGTTTTTTATTCCCCGTCCACCGCCTGGAAGCCTGCCGCCATGCGTCCTGCTCGCGCCCTGATTGATCTTCAAGCCCTGCGTCACAACTACCAACTGGCTCGTGAAAGCTCGGGGGCTCGCGCGCTCGCCGTGATCAAGGCCGACGCCTACGGCCATGGTGCCGTGCGCTGTGCCCAGGCTCTGGAAGCCGAGGCCGATGGTTTCGCCGTGGCGTGCATCGAAGAGGCCCTGGAGCTGCGCGCTGCCGGCATTCGCGCACCGATTCTGCTGCTGGAAGGTTTCTTTGAGGCCGATGAGTTGGCGTTGATCGTCGAGCACGACCTGTGGTGTGTGGTGCACGCCCTTTGGCAACTCGAGGCGATTGAGCAAGCAACGTTGGGCAAGCCGATCACCGTCTGGCTCAAGCTCGACTCGGGCATGCACCGCGTTGGCCTGCACCCGGCGGATTATCAGGCGGCGTACCAACGGCTGCTGGCCAGTGGCAAGGTGGCCAAAATTGTCCTGATGAGCCACTTCGCCCGCGCTGATGAACTCAACAGCAGCAGCGCCAGCGAGCAAGTGGCGGTGTTCGAGGCGGCGCGCCAAGGGCTGTCAGCCCAAGTTAGCCTGCGCAACTCGCCGGCGCTGCTGGGTTGGCCACAGGTGCCCAGCGACTGGGTGCGTCCGGGGATCATGCTGTATGGCGCGACCCCGTTTGAAGAAGCCAACGCCCTGGCGGCGCGCTTGAAACCGGTGATGACTCTGGAATCGAAAGTGATCAGCGTGCGCGAGCTGCCAGCCGGCGAGCCTGTGGGTTACGGCGCCAGGTTCATTACGCCAAAGCCGATGCGCATTGGTGTGGTCGCCATGGGCTATGCCGATGGCTATCCGCGTCAGGCACCTACCGGCACGCCGGTACTGGTCGCCGGCCAGCGCAGTCAGTTGCTGGGCCGGGTTTCGATGGACATGCTGTGCATCGATCTGACCGACGTGCCGCAGGCCGGTCTTGGCTCGACCGTCGAGTTGTGGGGCAAAAACATCCTCGCCAGCGATGTAGCAATGGCTGCGGGCACCATTCCTTATCAGATCTTCTGCAACCTGCGTCGGGTGCCACGCCTCTATTCAGAGGGCTGACGGGGCAGGCGGCAACGCTGCGATCGATAAGCCGAACAGGACTCGGGCTCAAGTGTTGTAAATACTGAACGCTGTCGCCATGATAACGCTCACTATCTACATAACCTGAATCCTGGGAGGCTAATGCATTGGACGTCGGCGAACGACTGCAATCGATCCGTAAACTGAAAGGTCTGTCCCAGCGCGAACTCGCCAAACGTGCGGGCGTGACTAACAGCACCATTTCGATGATCGAGAAAAACAGCGTCAGCCCCTCCATCAGTTCGCTGAGGAAGGTGCTTGGCGGCATCCCCATGTCCATGGTCGAGTTCTTTTCCGAGGAGATCCTCCAGGAAAACCCGACGCAGATCGTCTATAAAGCCAATGAGCTGATTGATATCTCCGATGGTGCCGTGACCATGAAACTGGTGGGCAGGGCGCATCCGAGCCGGGCCATCGCGTTTCTTAGTGAAATCTATCCGCCGGGTGCCGATACCGGTGAGGAGATGCTCACCCATGACGGCGAGGAAACCGGGATTTTGCTGGAGGGTCGCCTGGAATTGGTGGTCGGCCTTGAGACATTTATCCTCGAAGCCGGTGACAGCTACTACTTTGAAAGCACCAAGCCCCATCGATTTCGTAATCCCTTTGATGCTCCGGCGCGACTAATCAGCGCAGCTACACCGGCGAATTTCTAGGAAAAGAGGCGTCAGCCGAGGTTTTGTGAGGCGCCCAAGCTGTTTTCGCCAGGTCTTAATACCCCTAGGACTTTAGGGTTGTTTCAGACTGGCGGGCTAACCGTTATACTTGCGCCCGCCCGCGAAACCGTGGCCGTGGGCGTGACTAGCCACCATTGAGGGTGTACGCGTGAATCTAATTATGAAAATGCTGGCCGCACCAGCAACCGTATTGGCCCTATGGGCAGCCAGCGCTCAAGCTGCAACCAACGACGATATTGCCAAGCGCCTTGAACCCGTCGGCCAGGTCTGTGTACAAGGTCAAGAGTGCAAGGGGATGGAAGTCGCTGCTTCGGCAGGCGGCGGTGGGGCGAAAACCCCTGACGAGATCATTGCCAAACATTGCAACGCTTGCCACGGCAGCGGCCTGTTGGGCGCACCGAAAATCGGTGACACCGCAGCCTGGAAAGAGCGCGCCGATCACCAGGGCGGCCTTGACGGCATCCTGGCCAAGGCCATCACCGGTATTAACGCGATGCCACCTAAAGGCACATGCGCCGATTGCTCCGATGACGACCTCAAAGGTGCAATCCAGAAGATGTCTGGCTTGAAATAAGCGCCCATCTTCAGCGAAAAAGCCGCTTGCGAGCGGCTTTTTTGTGCCTGAGATTTGACCCGCAAGGCTGGTCATGACGAGCAGGAGACGGCAAGCTCCAGTGACCGCAACTCATGGACAGGTCGGGAGGCTCTGATGGTGCAGTCGGTTTCAATCGAACAGGCAGTGGAAGATGTGCTCGCGCGGTTACCCGCACACATTCACCTGGGAATGCCCCTGGGGCTGGGTAAACCCAACCGTTTCGTCAACGCGCTCTACCAGCGCATTGCGCAGTTGCCCGAGCGCCAGCTGACGATCTACACCGCCCTGAGCCTCGGGCGCCCGTCTTTGGGCGATGGCTTGCAGCGACGCTTCCTCGAGCCCTTCGTCGAGCGGGTATTTGGTGACTACCCGGAGCTGGACTACCTCGCCGACCTGCACAAAGACAGCCTGGCGCCGAATATCCGTATTCAGCAATTTTTCCTGCAGCCCGGCAGCCTGCTGCACAGTGCGGCGGCGCAGCAAGACTACGTCAGCAGTAACTACAGCCACGCTGCCCGGGACATCAATGCAGCAGGCCTGAACCTGATTGCGCAACTGGTTGCCCATGATCCGCAACAACCGGAACGTCTGAGCCTGAGCTGCAACCCGGATATCACCCTCGACCTGCTGCCGATGATCGCCAAGCGCCGAGCAGCGGGCGAAACCATCCTGCTGCTCGGCCAGGTGCACAGCGATCTGCCGTATATGCCTGGCGATTCGGAAGTCGAACGCAGCGCATTCGACTGGCTGATCAATGAGGAGGAGGGCAGCACACTGTTTTCCACGCCCAACATGCCCGTGGGTTTTCAGGACCATTTTATTGGCCTGCATGCCAGCACCCTGGTGCGTGACGGCGGCACCTTGCAGATCGGCATCGGCTCCATGGGCGATGCACTGACCGCCGCCTTGCTGGCGCGCCAGGCGGATAACGAGACCTATCGTGCCTTGTTGACGGATCTCGACGCCCATTACTGGGCGCCACTGATCAGCCGAGAAGGCGGCATCGAGCCTTTCGCCCAGGGCCTTTACGGCTGCAGCGAAATGTTCGTCAACGGCCTGCTGGCGCTGGCCGACGCTGGTATTGTGCGGCGCAAGGTCTACCCCAGCGTGGAGCTGCAACATCAAGCCAACGCTGGGACGTTGGATGAGGTGAACAGCCAGGGTGGTGTGTCGATCCACGGTGGGTTCTTTCTCGGCCCGCGGAGTTTCTACCAGCGCCTGAGCGAGCTGCCCCACAGCAAGCGCGCCGAATTCAACATGACCGCTATCAGTTTCATCAACGAACTGTACGGTCAGGAGGAACTCAAGCGTCTTCAGCGTCGCGATGCGCGCTTCATCAACAGCGCCTTCACCATGACCTTATTGGGTGCCGGGGTGGCCGACCAGCTGGAAGATGGACGAGTGCTCAGCGGAGTAGGCGGGCAATACAATTTCGTTGCCCAAGGCCACGCCCTTGAAGGCGCGCGCTCGATCCTGATCCTGCGCAGCTACCGCGAATCCGGCGGCGAGGTCAGTTCCAACATCGTCTGGCAGTACGGCCATTGCACGATCCCACGCCACCTGCGCGACATCGTGATTACCGAGTACGGCATCGCCGACCTGCGCGGCAAGACCGACACCAAGGTCATTGAAGCGCTGCTCAACATCAGCGACTCGCGTTTCCAGCCAGGCTTGATCGAGCAGGCGCAGAAGGCCGGCAAGCTGCCCATGGATTTCAGTCTTGAGCCGCGATTCACTGACAACAGTCCGCAGCGCTTGCAGGCAATTGCCGCACGGCATTCGCGATTGTTTGCGGAGTATCCGCTGGGCAGCGATTTTTCGGCTGAGGAGCGGGATTTATTGCGGGCGCTGAACTGGCTGAAAAGCAAATTCAAACTCACCGAGATCGTGCAATTGGGCAAGGCTGCGTTGGACGCGCCGGAGCCTGGTGAATACCCGCTGCACCTGGAGCGGATGCAACTGACCAGCCCGCAGGGGCTGAAAGAGGAGCTGTATCAGCGATTGTTGCTCACTGGCTTGAAAGCCACAGCTCCTACAGGGGATAGCAGTGTCAGTCGATGAAGGTCACAACCCCGCCTTCCAGGGACTTGACCCGGGCCAGCGATTCGACGCGATAACCCTGTGCATCCAGTTCGGCGCGGCCACCCTGGAACGACTTCTCGATCACGATGCCCAGGCCGGCGACGGTGGCACCAGCTTGCTTGATGATCGAGATCAGTGCCTGGGATGCCTTGCCGTTGGCCAGGAAGTCATCGATGACCAGCACGCGGTCGCTGCTGGTCAGGTGGCGCGGGGAGATCGCCACGGTGCTTTCGACTTTCTTGGTGAACGAGTAAACAGTGGCCGACAGCAGGTTTTCCGTCAGGGTCAGGGACTGTTGCTTGCGGGCGAAAATCACCGGCACGCCGAGGTTCAGACCAGTCATGATCGCCGGGGCGATACCCGAGGCTTCGATGGTGACGATCTTGGTGATCCCCGAATCCTTGAACAGCGTAGCGAACTCGTCGCCGATCAGCTTCATCAGGGCCGGGTCGATCTGGTGGTTCAGAAAGGCGTCGACTTTCAGGACCTGGTCGGAAAGCACGATGCCTTCTTCGCGAATTTTCTTGTGCAGTGCTTCCACAACAGCTTCCTCGGTTGGCGCAACGAGCGCCGAAAGTAGATTAAAAAGTACTCGATTCTAGCGCTTTAACATCGCGCGTATATCTGCCAGTGCGCTATTGCCGCGCACGGCTTTGACTTCAGTCGGTGTGTCGTCGTTGCCTTCCCAGGCCAAGTCGTCCGGCGGCAGCTCATCGAGGAACCGGCTCGGCGAGCAATCGATGATTTCGCCGTACTGCTTGCGCTTGGCGGCAAAGGTGAAGGCCAGGGTCTGACGCGCACGGGTAATGCCGACGTAGGCCAGGCGCCGTTCTTCTTCGATGGTATCGGCTTCGATGCTGGAACGGTGCGGGAGGATTTCCTCTTCCATGCCCATGATGAACACGTAGGGAAACTCCAGTCCCTTGGACGCATGCAGGGTCATCATCTGCACGCCTTCGGCGCCGTCCTCTTCTTCCTGCTGACGTTCGAGCATGTCGCGCAACACCAGCTTGCCAATCGCATCCTCGACGGTCATTTCGCCGTCTTCGTCCTTCTCCAGAGTGTTCTTCAACGCCTCGATCAGGAACCAGACGTTGCTCATCCGGTAATCGGCGGCCTTGTCGCTGGAGCTGTTGGTGCGCAGCCAGTTCTCGTAGTCGATGTCCATGACCATGCTGCGCAGGGCCGAGATCGGGTCTTCGCCGGCGCATTGCTCGCGGACCCTGTCCATGAAGCGCTTGAAGCGTGACAGCCGATCAGTGAAGCGGTTGTCCAGATGCTCACCGAGGCCGATTTCATCGGTGGCGGCATACATCGAGATCTTGCGTTCGGTGGCGTAGTTACCGAGCTTTTCCAGGGTCGTCGAACCGATCTCGCGGCGTGGGACGTTGATCACCCGCAGGAAGGCGTTGTCGTCATCCGGGTTCACGATCAGCCGGAAGTAGGCCATCAGGTCCTTGACCTCCTGGCGTCCGAAAAAGCTGTTGCCACCGGAAAGACGGTACGGCACTTGGTGATGCTGCAGCTTCAGCTCGATCAGTTTGGCCTGGTAGTTGCCCCGGTAGAGAATCGCGAAATCGCTGTAGGGGCGGTCGGTACGCAGGTGCAGGCTGAGGATTTCCACGGCCACGCGCTCGGCCTCGGCGTCTTCGTTGCGGCAGCGAATAACGCGGATCTCGTCGCCATGGCCCATCTCGCTCCACAATTGTTTTTCAAACTCGTGGGGGTTGTTCGAAATCAGCACGTTGGCGCAGCGCAGGATGCGGCTGGTAGAGCGATAGTTTTGCTCCAGCATCACCACTTTCAAGGACGGATAGTCCTCCTTGAGCAGCATCAGGTTTTCCGGGCGTGCGCCACGCCAGGCGTAGATCGACTGATCGTCGTCACCCACCACGGTGAACTGGTTGCGCTTGCCGATCAGCAACTTCACCAGCAAGTACTGGCTAGCGTTGGTGTCCTGGTATTCGTCCACCAGCAGGTAGCGGACCTTGTTCTGCCACTTTTCGAGAATGTCGGCGTGTTCCTGGAACAGCTTCACCGGCAGCAGGATCAGGTCGTCGAAATCCACCGCGTTGAACGCCTTGAGCGTGCGCTGGTAGTGGGTGTAGACGATGGCGGCAGTCTGCTCTTTGGGATTGCGCGCATTTTCCAGGGCTTCGGGCGGCAGGATCAGGTCGTTTTTCCAGGCGCCGATCATGTTCTTGATTTCGTCGACGCCATCGTCGCCCGAATATTCCTTCTGCATGATGTCGGTCATCAGGGCCTTGACGTCGGTCTCGTCGAAAATCGAGAAACCGGGCTTGTAGCCCAGGCGCACATGCTCCTTGCGGATGATGTTCAGGCCCAGATTGTGGAAGGTACACACAGTCAGGCCGCGGCCTTCGCCACCCTTGAGCAGCGTGCCCACCCGCTCCTTCATTTCGCGTGCGGCCTTGTTGGTAAAGGTCATGGCGACAATGTACTGGGCGCGGATGCCACAGTTCTGGATCAGGTGGGCAATCTTGCGGGTGATCACGCTGGTCTTGCCGGAGCCAGCACCGGCGAGCACCAAAAGAGGGCCGCCGACGTAGCTCACGGCTTCTTGCTGCCGGGGATTGAGTCGGGACAT